>NZ_RQVM01000003.1:0-229161 GCF_003992175.1 Veillonella sp. VA141 | reverse complement strand
TATGTGAAACCCGCACTCTGGCTTATGTTTACTTCTTTCGAAGTAATTACCTTTTATTGTTCAGTTTTCAAAGATCATCAATATCCTTATACTATATAAATAGTAAATGGTGACCCACCCGCGACTCGAACGCGGGACACCCTGATTAAAAGTCAGGTGCTCTGCCAACTGAGCTAGTGGGTCATAAAATGGCAGGGGTGGATGGGATCGAACCATCGCATGTCGGAGTCAAAGTCCGATGCCTTACCGCTTGGCTACACCCCTGTGTTGTGGGGTGAGTAATGGGGATCGAACCCATGCATAACGGAGCCACAATCCGCCGTGTTAACCGCTTCACCATACCCACCACAGGATATTTATTCTGTTTAGCACTGTCGTGCCTTAGAACGATATTTAGTATATCAGTTAATTTTTTTTGTGTCAACCACTTTTTAAAAAACTTTTTTAACTGCTATCATATCTCATCTTCGATACAAAGTAATAAAATTATTGCTCTATCGCTGATGTTTTTAAAGTATATCAAAAAACTTTTTACATGTAAACCCCTTTTTTCATTTTTCTTTCATTTTATAACTAAATAGAGAAAGTTAAGGGTTTCCTAACTTTCTCTATTCTCTATATTCTTTTAAGGTATCATTATCTCTATTAATAGTTTACATCACATATCAGTTGACCTTATTGTGTATATACTATCTGTCTTCTTAAATTAATTTAGCTAAATCATTTAAGTTTTCAGCCATTGTAGGATGTGTAAAGATTTGGTCACGTAAGTATGTATACTTAATATCGTTATCCATGGCCATTTTAATAATGTTAATTAACTCTTCAGAGTTTTTACCAAATAAGGTAGCTCCTAGAATTAAACCAGTGTCTTTGTTAACTGTTAATTTAAATACACCGCGTGGATCTTGGTTTACTGCATGACGCGGCATATTATTTACTGGTAATGCCACTGTCACAGCACTTGGATATTGTGCTTTCGCTTCTTCTTCATGTAAACCTACATGGGATAAAGCAGGTGTAATGAAAGTAGAATATGGCACGTGTGCACGATTCCCTAACTTATAACTTTCATCCCCGTGTAATACACGATTTACAATACGGAAGTCATCTAAAGATACATAAGTAAATTGTTGTCCACCGTTTACATCACCTACAGCAAATACCTTTGGAACAGCCGTCATTAATGTATCGTCTGTTACGATGGAGCCATTAGGGCGAACTTGAATATCCGTATTCTCTAAGCCAAGACCTTCTGTATTCGCTTTACGACCTGTAGCATGTAATACTGCATCGAAAACGAATTCTTCTCCACTTTCAGTCACTACTACTACAGTATCACCTACGTTTTTAATTTCTTTGGTGACAGCGTTAAAGTGGAATCGAACGCCATCTTCTTCTAAATATTGTTGCGCCAACGCAGCTACATCTGCATCTTCACGTTTTAAGATTCTATCACCGCTTTCAAAAGCAGTCACCTCAGCACCTAAACGTGCGTATAAATTAGCGAACTCAATGCCAATGTTACCGCAACCAATGATACCTAATCGTTTTGGCAATGTAGGCAACGCTTGCAACTCAGTACTGTTATATACAAATTTAGATGTAGATAGACCTGAAATTGGAAGTACTACATTAGTAGCCCCTGTGTTGATGATGATAATTTCAGCTGTCAATGTTTCCACGCCATCTGCTGTTGTTACTTCTACTTCTTTATTGGAAGTAAATTTACCATGACCAGTATACACGGTTACATTCGGATTGGATGTTAACATGTTTAAGTTCTTTGCATTTAACTTTCCTACTACTGTATCACGAGTTGCCTTTGCAGCTTCGTAGCTTTTGCCTTTATCCGCACCAACAATCATCGTTTTTGTAGGGATACATCCGATATTGATACATGTACCACCATACATAGCTGGATCTTGTTCAATTAAAGCGACTTGTTTTCCTTCTTTGCCAAATGTGGCAGCTAATGTTTTACCTGCTTTACCAAAGCCGATAACGAGTAAGTCATATTGTTTCATTATAGTCTCCCCTTTTGTTAATTCACATGAATAAAAATATATTATATGTTTCATTGTAAATACAATATTGTTTTTATTGTATACCTATTTACTAGGAATTTCAATACTATATATCACTAATATTTTTTTCATATCTCTATAATTATAAAAGTTACTGTAAAGTAGCTGCACTTAACTACTATATTTGGTATATCTACTCCTCAAAAATACCATGGGCTTACCTATTATTTTTAAACACTAGATTTGATTCGATTGTATAACCCATACACAAAACTAGCACCTTCACAAAGAAAGTGCTAGTACGTCACTCACTATAGCACACCTAGGTAAAGAGTTTATTCTGCAATTCGAGCTTGTAAATATTGTTTTACAAATGTTGGCAATACGAATGCAGATTTTTGGATGCCATAGTTATAGTATTTAGTTGTAAAATCTTGAGCACGATTTGGATCCCATTCTAATGGGTCATGTTTCTTAGATCCCATAGTAAAGCAATGCATACCTGTTGGATATAACGGAATAAATGCTGTATATAGGCGAGTCACAGGGAAATGTTTATTTACATAGTAGAATACATCAGATACTAGTTGTTGATGCATCACTGGAGATTCTGTTTGTTGTACAAATAAACCATCTTCCTTCAAGGCACGATATGTATTTTTGTAGAATTCTTCTGTAAATAAACCTTCACCAGGTCCGATTGGGTCAGAGCAGTCTACGATAATCACATCATAGAAGTTTTCTTTTTCTGCTACATGACCAATACCGTCACCAATGGTTACCGTCAATTTTGGATCTTGGCGAATCATAGCGTCAGCAATAGATGGCAAATATTGTTTTGCCAATTCCACTACTTTACCATCAATTTCTACCATTGTCACTGTTTCTACACAGCTATGACGTACACATTCTCTAGCTACACCGCCATCACCGCCACCGATGATCAATACATGCTTAGGGTTTGGGTGCAAGAATAACGGAATGTGGCTCATCATTTCATGATACACAAATTCTTCTCGTTCTGACGTTTGAAACACACCATCCAACACAAGCATATTACCATATTCTAAACTATGAGCGACTTCTATGGTTTGAAAGTCGGATTTTCCAGAATATAAAATTTCATCCACTTCTGCGCATAATGCAAGATGAGGGGACTGTAATTCTTTAATCCATTGTGTCATTTCTTACTCCTCACATTGTGACTGGATGTATAAAAAAGCTCCACCCAGTAAATTATCTCGTAACCAACGGCGTAGTGAAAAAGTTCGTTCCATACCTTCATCATAGACAACACATCGTGTGTCATCATGATTAACTTGCATAGATACGATAGGAACCCAATGCCATGTAGATAGGCCTTCTTCCTGTCCACGATGACGATTTAAAAAAGCAACAGGACAATTTTGTTCCAGTCCACGTTGTATGAAAGCCGTTACTTCTTCCACCGTATAAACGCTTCCTTTCAGAGGGAAAATCGGCAATCGTTTCACATTATAAGACAAGTTGTTATCTGCCATATATTGGTTGACACCTTGTTCCCACCAAGTACTTTTATAGAGCCCCCCACCATAGCGAGGGCGCACGTATTCCCATACTTGATTCATACGTACCAAAGCTTGGTCTCCGTCTGCTACAGTTTCTAGTGGTAAATGACCATCGCGAAAAAGGACATAGGAAATCACTTGTGTCGCCGTTGTAGGGCCACAACCTGCTAACCGTTTCCAAGCATCTTCGTACCATTCTTGGTCATACCCATAGGAAAAGTTTCCATCCTTTTTCACTTGTAACCATTCAGGATGTTCAATACGATAGCGTTTGATTCCTGCCATTAGTCTTCTACTACCTCAACAGTTTGCATGCGGTCACCTTGTTGAATTTTATCTACTACATCCATGCCTTCGATGACTTGACCGAATACAGTATGAACGCCATCTAAATGAGGTTGTGGTTCATACACGATAAAGAATTGGCTACCCCCTGTGTTAGGTCCACGATGTGCCATGGATAAAGCACCACGAACATGTTTATGTGGGTTACCTTTAGTTTCGCATGGAATTGTGTAACCAGGGCCACCTACGCCAGTACCCATTGGGCAACCACCTTGAGCCACAAAACCAGGGATAACACGATGAAATTTCAAAGTATCATAAAAACCTTCTTTGATTAATTTTTCAAAGTTAGCTACTGTACCAGGAGCTTCATTTTCAAATAATTCGATAACAATGTCACCGTATTCCATATGAATAATTGCTTTTTTCATTACTGTACCTCCAAAAAAGTTCTAATCACGTGACCCGCTAAATGCAATCCTGCTACAGACGGAACAAAACCGCAGGAACCTGGACTTCTAGAGTCATCATCACGGTTCGGTGTCATCGGTTGTTCTGTAGAGAATAATACAGTTTGCTTTTTAATGCCACGACGACGCAATTCTTTACGCATAACTTTCGCCAATGGGCATGTATGGGTCTTACTAATATCTGTAATCTTCAATTGATCAGGCCACATTTTATTGCCTGTTCCCATAGAAGATATACAAGGTATATTTCTATTATAACACGTTTCGATGATAGATAGTTTAGCACTTACCATATCAATGGCATCAATGACAAAATCCGGATTAATATCGGCAATGAAAGTAGGATGACTTTCACCGGTATATACCATATCATAAGCCTCAATATGTAGATTAGGATTGATTGCTAAGGCTCTCTCTTTTGCGGCCTCTACTTTACGTTGACCTACCGTGCTAGGCAAAGCAATAAGCTGACGATTAATATTGCTCACCGTCACTTTGTCACCATCGACAATAATTATATGCCCTACGCCAGAACGAACCAATGCTTCTAGGGCAAAGGAGCCTACACCACCGCATCCAAAAAGAAGGACTTTTTTACCTTGCAAGGTTTTAATTTTTTCTTCTCCTACCAACCATTGTAAGCGCGTTAACATATGTTCCATATTAATAGGCTCCTGCTGGGATAATTTCAGTCCAATATCCATCTGGATCAGCAATAAAATAAATGCCCATCGCTTCATTCTCATAGACAACGCAGTTCATAGCCTTATGTTTTGCTAACGCTCCTGCATAATCATCTACATAAAATGCCACATGGAATTCATTATCCCCTAAATTATAAGGACGATCCCAATCACGTAGCCATGTCAATTCTAATCGATGCGGATTGGTACCATCTCCTAAATAGACGATTTTAAAAGATCCATCTTCTCCATCGATATGACCGACTTCTTCTAACCCTAATGCGTCTTTATAAAAGGATAAACTTGTATCCAAATCTTTCACGTTAATATTATTATGAGCAAAGCTAAATTTCATACTTCCTCCTTAATTCCTAGTAAATGACAGTATTATTCTAACATAGGTACTACGGGAATACAATCACTGCACTTGAAAGTAGGCCCTGCTTCCCTCATCCGTTTTTGTCACCACCAAGTGTGCACCAATTTGTTGTTGTAATTCTGGCACATGAGATATGATGCCTACCAATCGTCCTTGGGATTGCAATGCTACTAGTGTTTCCATTGCCACATCTAAGGTATCTGGATCCAAAGTTCCAAACCCTTCATCAATAAACATGGTATCCAAATGAATACCTCCCGCATAAGATTGAATGACATCCGCCAATCCCATAGCTAAACCTAAGGACGCTAAAAAGGTTTCTCCTCCAGACAACGTATTGGCAGGGCGGCTTGCCCCTGTATAGGCATCAAAGACAGCAATATCCAACCCCCGTGCGCCACGACCTCCTTCTTCTACCGATCGTTCCAATCGATAGCGACCACGACTCATATCATGAAGTCGTAAGTTCGCCGCACACAACACTTCTTCCAGGATAGCACCTAGTACATAGCGTTCAAAGCTGACCCCTTTCATACCTGAATCACCGCCATTGGCTAAATCGGCTAAGCCGAAGATAAATGCCCGACGGTCCGACAATACTTTAGTGGACTCTTCCAACCCAGTAATTTCTTGTATTGTCTTTTCTTTAGCTAGAACTTGAGATTTCAGGGTACCAATAGTTTCCCCCAATTCTTTTAATTCCTGTTCTATTGTTTCCACAGCACCCTTGGCTATTTTCTCTGGCACTGTAGTATAGTTGGCTAAATCACTTCGCACTTCTTCTAACAGAGAGCTTAGTCGCAATGTTTCGTTGTTATAGACACTAAAGGTTTCTTTCCATGCTGGCAATTTATCAAATGCATGAGATTCCTGTTTAAATGCATCAATGGTAAGAGATTCCGCTGCTAACACTTGCTCGATTTCCTTATCCAAGAATTCTATATCCTGCGCCATGCGATCCTGTTGTTCTTTAATAGTCCCTATTTCTGTGATGAGCGCCACCTTTTGTTCTTGGCTAGCTTGACGCGCGGCTTCTACCTCTTTACGGTCCGCTTCATACCGTTTCAGAGAATCTGCGAGATCTTTCACCTCAGCCGTATACGTTTCCACCGTAAAAGGAGCTATACTCTTTTCAATACGATGCATTTCTGTTGTCATGTGGTGAACATCTTGTTTAATCGTCTCTATCTGACCAGCTAAAGTAGTCAATTCCAGTTGTTTTGTATGAAAGTTAGCTTCTTCTACTTGTATTGCCTTATGTAATGTTTCTAATCTTTCTTCCAATTCTACTTTAGTGGTTTCAGCAACAACTAACTCATTTTGTATCGTTTTAAACGCTTGGTCTATAGTTTCTATATCTGCAGATACCTTCCACCATTGGAGGCGTTCAGCTACCCTATCTATGTCCTTGACTTGTATAGCCGATTCCAACATATTCCCCAAGTGAATAATAGCTTTTCTTTGCACACCTTCTGTTACATTTGGATAGCTTTCACATAAACGATTCCATTCTTTACTATATCGTTCTACTTCTTCTTCACTGTGGCTTAGCTTGGTTTCTATCGTTGCCACCTGTGTTTGACTAGCTTGGAACTCTCTGCGGAATCTATCTACCGTTTCTCTAACAATGTCTTCCGACGGGGCTTGTGCTAGTTGTGGATGTTCTAAGGAACCACAAACAGGACACGGCGAATCATCTTCCACTTGCAAACTCACTTCATAGGCTTGGTGTTGTCGTAATAATTGCTCATTATGATGATATAGACCTTCACGCGTCTTGCAGACCTGTCGTTCTTCCTCCAACTGTTGACTATGAAGATTTCTAGCATCCCAAGCAGTTTGGAGTTTGTTAACAACCCCCTTTAAGGAATCCCACCAACTCCGCAGTTCACTGGTACATAATTTTTCCTCACCTAAGGAAGCATAATTTTGTAACTCTGTCTTTATACCTTCTAATGTTTTACGATGCAACTCCAGCTCTGCCTGACTTGTAGTTATCTCCTGTTGTAGAGCCTGTTGTTGCTCCACTTGCTGTGCTTTCGAAGCCTCTATATCAGTCCTTTTTATCACAAGTTCGCCATACCGCTCCACCTCTTGTTGCAAGGCCTGTAATTGGTGGTATTGCTCTTGTTGCTTTGCATACGTTTCCTCTTGAGCTATTAGCTGTTTCCACTTAGACTCTAAGGTTTGTAAACTTCCTTCCACGGACTGCAACGATGTTTTCAAGGCTTCTAATTTTTCTTTGTCCGTTCTGAAAATATCTTGCAATTTCTCATAGTCTTTCATAGACCTCCGAACTTCTTGCAACCGTTCCCAACGGCTAATAGCCTCCCCTAATGCAAGATGCGCCGACTCTCCTTCTTGATGAGTAGCCAAGGCTTGACTGTATTGATCTTTGCGCGATACTAGGTTGGCATAGGTTTCGTACTTAGCATAGGCTGTTTGCAAAACATCGCACTGCTCCTGTTTCTCCTTACGTTCTTTTTCACGAATCCCTAATACAGCACGTTCTTCTTCCGTCAATGCCACTAAGTCCTGTAACGTATCTACTGTGTAGGTACTCAATAAAAACTCAACCTTTTGCAATGTATCTTGAATCCCTACGGTAGATTTAGTCAATTCTTCCTTCAATACATCTTGCATGCGTTTATACACAGAGGTTTTAAAAATCGTATGTAGCAATACTTCCCGTTCTGATGTGGGGGCTACTAACAATTTTCTAAAATCACCTTGCGGTAATAGGACAACTTGCAAAAATTGATCTACACGAAATCCAATGATCTGTTGTACATAGTCACGAATTTCTTGGGCTTTTGTAGCGAGTAATTTCCATTCTTCATCAATCCATTCACTGATAGAAGCAGTTGCTAATACCGTTCTTGTACCAGTGCCTCGTTTTTTCTGTAATTCTTGTTTTGGAGTTCGCTCCATCCTATATCGATGATCACCTACTTGAAACTCAAACACCACTGATGTAGGTGTAGTAGCATCTGCATAATCGCTACGCATATCAGATCCATCACGAAGGCCACCACTGGTTTGACCATATAGGGCATATACAATGGCATCTAATATACTTGTTTTTCCTGCCCCTGTAGGACCTGTAATCAAAAACATGGATTGATTTGCCAATACGGCAAAATCAAGGATTACTTTCTTAGGATACGGGCCAAAGGCAGTCATTTCTAATCGTAAGGGTCTCATGCTTCTTCCTCCCTTAATACACGATGCCACAAACCTTCCATATACTCTAATTCTTCTTGTGAAAGTTCTTCATTACGAGCTTCCTTAGCAAATTGGGCAAATAAATCTTTCTCATTTAATTCCTTGAATCGTTTAGCACCTGTTGTATCTCGCACCACTTCCATACGACCTACTAATTCTAATCGCATACAATATGGAAATACCTTTCGCAAGCGGCGCATTCCGTCCACTACAGGTGCCGTATCTAACAATCGTACTTCCACATAATCATTATGATGCCGTGTATGAAGACTTTCATCTGCAAGCAAATCGTCAAAATATCCCGTCAGCCTCACAAATTGGCGGCGACCTACAATAGGAATCTCACTGATTGTTGTAGCTCCTTTGCTGTCTATATCAACGATAGTGAAACTTTTACTATACCCTACCTCGTCAAAGGAATAGGTCAACAAAGATCCACTGTAGCGAATATGGTCCACCCCAATCCGTTGTGGTCTATGCAAGTGACCCAAGGCAGTATATGTAAAATCTTTGAATACTGTTGTTGGAACTTGCCCAGAACCTCCTACTAACAGAGGCCGTTCCGACTCACTTTCAGCACCACCTGCCACAAAGGCATGAGCCATACAAAGACTGCGGTGTCCTTCAGAGCAACGCTTCGCATAATATGACCAATGTTCATAGGCATCTGCGATAGTCCAATTATATGTATTTGTATCAACACCTAACGCACATTCCGCAGTACCGACAACAGAAATCTCATCATTACCTTTATACGAAGAGTTGTCTGAATTTACAATATCTTCATTACTTAAAGAGGCAAATAAATCTGCCGATTCGCATTGCGTTCTATGTTTTTTAGATGCCTTAACAGATTCGATATGCTCTGTTATTTCTATCTTTTCATTTCCAACACCTTGTCGATTCAAAGCACTTTGCATATCACGCACCTCTCCATAGGGTAGTGCCCACACGTCTAGTTGGCCGTATGCATCTTGAAAAGAGATGGGATTTATCCCTTGGTGAGCATGGCCTAACAAATGGATACCATGCGTTTCCCAAGCACTGTGACCCATAGCTAAGCGTGGTCCACTATCGTGATTACCTGAAATGGCCACCATAGGAATATTCTCGGTGAAAGCCAATCGATGGAGCACAGAATCCCATAATTCAATGGCCTCAATAGGTGGCACTGAGCGATCAAAAACGTCCCCACTGAGAACCACTAGATCAATCTGTTCTTCTTTCAGTAAAGGGAAAAATTGATGATCCAATACATGGGCTTGGTCCCTTGTTAAATGTTCGTTATAAAATAGTCGTCCTAAATGCCAGTCTGCTGTATGTAGTATGCGCATACTTACACCTCGTTTGCGTAAATCTCCCGTAAGATAGAAATTTCTTTCGCATATCCATCTAGTTCATTTGGCGTTTCTAGATAAAATGGTAAATGACGTAATTTTGGATGGGTAATGAAATTAGCAATGGCCTCAATGCCAATATGGCCTTCCCCAATTTTCTCATGTCGATCTTTATGGGCTCCCCTCGGATTTTTGGAATCGTTCAAATGCACCGCATGGATTCTGTCTAAGCCTACGAAATGGTCAAACTCCTCCAAAACGCCATCTAAATTTTCAATGATGTCGTAACCACCTTCGTGGATATGGCACGTATCTACACAAACTCCGATATATTCTTTATATTTTACGCCGTCAATGATGCGCGCTAGTTCTTCAAAATTACGACCTACTTCTGTTCCTTTTCCCGCCATGGCTTCTAATAAAACTGTCGTCTTCATACCTGGAAAAATCACTTCATTCAACATATCTACGATGTATTCAATGCCTTGGTCTACGCCTTGTTTCACATGGCTACCAGGGTGAAAGTTATATAAATGTCCTGGTAAATATTCTAGTCGCTCCAAATCTTCTCTCATAGAATTTTTCGCAAACTCACGCAGTCCTGGGTCGGCCGCACAAGCATTCAAGGTATATGGCGCATGGCCTAGTAATTTGCCAAATTGGTATTCTTGTAAAAATGCATCTAAAGCTTTCATATCTGCTTCGTCAAAAGCACGAGCCTTTCCACCCCGGGGGTTCCTCGTGAAGTATTGGAATGTGTTGGCTCCAATAGAGAGAGCCTCCTTCCCCATGTGTAAATAGCCTTTGCTGATGGATAAATGACATCCGATTGTTAATTGACTCATATATAACTCCTTCTCTTATTGATTGACTATCTTACTTGTAAGTATATCATGTTATGACTATCTCGTTACAGACATAAAAATAGAGGACAATTGTTTATATAAGCAATTATCCTCTATTTCTTTTACATGACTAATTAATGTGAGCTTTTACGCAAACATTCTGGACAAATGCCTTCAAAAGACACATGAAGTCCTGTAATTTCATATTCACTGTGGCGCGCCACTTCTTCTCTTAGACAGTTTACTTGTACATCATGTAAATCATTAATACGATTACACATAGTACAGCGTACATGCGGATGATTTCTTGTATCCCAGTCATAACGGCTACAATCATCGCCCAAGTCTAAGACGCGAACTAAACCAATGCGTTCAAAAATCTCCATCGTTTTATATACAGTCGCCAAGCTCATACTTGGATGGTCTTCCCGCAAACTTTGGTAGATCATTTCCGCAGTGGGATGGTTGTTTTCTGCGTAAAGAACATTATAAATGGCAATACGCTGTGGTGTCACTTTATAACCTTCTTCTCGCAATTTTTGTGCAATATCCATAAAGCACATCCTTTCCACTTGGAAGCTTAACTGTGAGATTAAAATACTATTACTCTATCTATATTATATCAGAAAGTTCATTCCCAAACAATAATCAGAATTGTTTAATTTTAAATATCGTTACTTAACGAAATTAATCTTTAAAATACGGCTTGAAACCGCTACCTTGATGCTTTTGTTGTTTTTGTCCATCACGAGAACGGCGCTCTCCACTATTGGAACGTTGACTACGATCGCGAGAGGAACGTCTTCTATCTCCGTCACGACGATCATCACGACGGCGACCATCTCTACGACGATCATCACGGCGACGGCCATCTCGACGTCCACTGTCACGGCGACGACGTATGCGAAGTGGCGCTTCTTCTGTAATGCTAACAGGAGTTGTATCTGGCTCTTTTGTCAACAATTTCAAAGCAGCTGCTAATAATGTAACAGAATCGATATCGTTCAACAATTCTTCTGCACTAGAACGATAGCTTGCTAATTCTTCACGATTATCTGCTAAAGCAATCAATTTCTCTACGGCAATTTTTTGTTGTCCTTCTAATACTTCTCCCAAGGATGGAGCCTTACGGCGAGCAATCTTGCGTTTTGTCAAACGTTCAATGGCATGTAAATGCTCAATTTCACGTGGAATAACGAATGTCATTGCCACGCCCGCTTTACCAGCACGACCTGTACGACCGACACGGTGTACATAGCTTTCAGGATCTTGTGGCAAATCGTAGTTATACACATGCGTAACGCCACTAATATCTAAACCACGAGCCGCTACGTCTGTAGCTACTAAGATATCGATAGTACCTTCACGGAATTGACGAATCACAGAGTCACGTTTTTGTTGAGACAAGTCACCATGAATACCTTCTGCCATGTAACCACGTTTTTTCAATGCTTCTGTTACTTCGTCTACACGACGTTTTGTACGACCGAACACGATAGCCAATTCTGGCGCTTGGATATCTAGTAAACGGCACAATACATCAAATTTTTGACGATCTTGTACTTCGATATAATATTGTTCGATTAAATCCATTGTTACTTGTGTTGGTTTCATACGGATTAATGTTGGCTCTGTTAAGTATGTTTCTGCCAACTCTTGGATTGCTTTTGGCATTGTAGCAGAGAACAATAATGTTTGACGCTCTTCTGGAACAGCTGTCAAAATTTTATTGATATCATCTACGAAGCCCATGTTTAACATTTCATCCGCTTCATCCAAAATGACAACTTTTACATGGTCAAAAGAAATAGATTTTCGCTCCATGTGATCCATTAAACGACCAGGTGTCGCTACAATCACTTGTGGATGTTTTTTCAACATACGGAATTGACGTCCAATATCTTGTCCACCATAGATTGGTAAGGCTTGAATGTTAGTATGTTGCGCCATTTTATTTAACTCTTCCGCCACTTGAATTGCTAATTCGCGTGTGGGTGAAAGAATCAATACTTGTGGATCTTGGATTGTTGGATCCACTTGCTCTAACGCTGGGATACCGAAGGCAGCTGTTTTACCAGTACCAGTTTGTGCTTGACCAATCATGTCTTGACCGGACTTCGCCGCTGGAATGGCTTCACGTTGAATCGGTGTTGGTTCTTCAAATCCCATGTCGTTTAAAGCTCGTAAAATGGGTTCGCTAATTTGTAAATCTTCAAATTTAATTTGCATATATGAAAGGGTCCTCCTTTAAAATCTTGTTATGTATTATGCGAATTAGTATATTATATCACACTGGGCATCGGTTTGTATATCAAAGTATGATAGAGCACTATATGTTTCAATCCTTCACCATGAGGTTCACTATTGTACTGACCATTATTTCATGGTATACTTTAACGGTATACACGCGCCTATAGCTCAGGGGATAGAGCGCCGGTCTCCGGAACCGGGTGCGCAGGTTCGATTCCTGCTAGGCGCACCATTGATATAACTGGATTCTCACCGTTGTTGAGAATCCAGTTTTTGCATTTGAGCCCAATTTAAGTTTCCATAAAAAGTACCGCCCCCATGTTATATCTACTTCAGATAACACTGGGGGCTTATTACATTATACTTTTACTTAAATAATTGTTCTTTGATCAACTCTAATAGGGCATCACAGCTACGACTTATATCGTCATAGGTTTCGTCAAAATTTCCCGTATACCAAGGGTCTTTTACATCTCGACTTTCCCCAACAAACATCATAGCCTTATACACCTTATGGTCAACGTCATCATCAATAATGAGGCGCAAGTTTCTTGCATTATTTTCATCCATGATGATGAGGTAATCAAAGTTACGGTAATCATACATCGTTACTTGGCGGGCCTTGCGACGAGTATAAGGAATATCCATTTCATCTAATTTTTGTTTAGTTCCATAATGGGTATCATTTCCTATCTCCTCACGAGATGTAGCTGCGGACTCAATATAAATAGAATCAGTTAAACCCGCCTTGTTAACGATATGCTTCATATAAAACTCTGCCATCGTAGAGCGACAAATGTTACCGTGACAGATGAATAAGACTTTTACCATACTATCCTCCTTAAATACTAATAGTCCTTACAGCATACGCTATAAGGACTATTAGTACAAGATTTAATTAGAAGTTATACCGTACTCCCGCATCAATACGCCATGTAGTGTCTATAGTAGCACCAAAGTTTTTAGTGAATGTACCATATACATATGTACTTGGACGAACGCTCCAGGAGCCTCCAATTTCAGCATCAAGCCATGTATCTTTCAAATCAAGTTCTGTATGTACTGTTGGATTACCTGGCGCGGAATATGTCGTATTGACCTTACTAGAGAATTCATGAGCCAATGCGAGTTTTGCAAAGATGTTGGATGTTTCTGTTTCTCTACCAATGCCAAGACCCAATCGACCTACAGCAGAGTTAACAGCGTCAGCTTTCACATGCATAGAGCCACCACCAACAAGATTAGCATCATAGGATACGCCATTCAAACGACCTATAATAAATTCTACACTAGGATCCATGTAGAAACCATTTTGTTGTTTAATACGTTTACCGTATTCAGCACTTAAAGAGGTACCAAATGTATGATACTCCCCATTCAATTGATGTCCCCCTAGTGAATGAAGTTTGTAAGTATTGGATAAGCGGTTTCCACGAGCGATGATATCTAAGTAACGTCCATCATCATGTTGTTTTGTACCATATAACCCAATACCAACGGTTTTGCTGTCTCCGTTGCCAACGGCATAGGAATTACTAGACGTACTGTAATCTAGAGCGCCACCAAAAATCCAACCATTGGATACCTTATGATCATAACCAACTTGTACACCATTATATGTCATATGAGCATCAGCACCATTTGTCATGTTAGATTTGCCACCAATGTATTTAGCCCATACACCTTGGTTTGTATTAGTCAAACGAAGGTCCCCTAAACGACGTTGTAAATCGTTCGTAGTATTATGCCAAGCTATCGCTGTAGATGTGAGAGCAGATTTCGCACCACTTACCAAGGAAGATTCACTAGCATGTGTTACCGTCGCGGTATCAGTAACGACAAGATTACCTTGTGCATCAAATGCATTTGTACCAAGTTCCGTCATAGCAGCCGGTCTTGTAATACCTTCATTAACTTGAACAGCAGCAGCTAGTTTCTTATCATTCCCAGTATATTGTAATTTAGTGGCTAACGATTTCATTTCTGCACGATAACTTGCATCATCAGTCAAATTCTTAGCACTATCACCTTGTACAGTGATGTGGCTATGATCAGCGGCATGTTGAATTATGATTTGTCCATTGCCAGCTTCGCTCGCTAGCGCACCTGTTTTATAATCAGCATTTACAAAACCACTATAGTTTTGAATCGTAATAGGACGAGCATCGATAGGATGGATAATACCTGCTGAGGTTAGATTTACACCACCTACAAGATTACGAACTTTACTGCCTTTATATAAGTAGGCTGCATCATCTCCTGATGGACGTGGTTTTTTTGGTGTAGGTCGTTCCATACCAATCCATTCATTATTCCAAGTAGCACCATTTTGTAAATAGATATCGGCACCAGAATTATGCGGATTTTTATTACTTTCAGCATATTCATTTAACACAGCACCAGTAAGCTTAGAGTTAGAGGTTGTAAAAGCTAGTCCTATATTTGCTGGCGCTTCATTAGGATTTGGATTATCACCATAATCTTTATTAATTAACCCTACATTACCAATAGCCACTAAATCTTTCGTACCTGGGTGTTTACCATCGGTACCTGCATTCACATATACATCGCCCTCTTCTGCCACAACAGAATAGATATCTGACGTTGTAACAGGATGCGTTATAATACGACCACCGCCATCAACGATAATATGGCCTCGGTGATTAGCTTGTAATCCTACTCCCACAGCGTCAATATCTACATTGCCTTTCACATGAATATTGCTATCACCATAGTCTCTGTTAGGATTATCATTATGATGTGGCACCTTACCACCAAGACCAGAATAGACAGCACTCATATAATAATGTCCCAATTCACGCTTAGATGCTGGCGCATCATTTTTTAATCGTACAATGAGATCTTTATCTATGGTCAATTGAGATCCGTATCCAATAAAAATCCCTGCTACATTTTTACTTTTACTTTTACCGTTCTCCATTTCCATCAAGCTTTTACCATGTACATTGACGGTCAACGTGTCTTCTATATGCTTAACGTCAGGTTCCGTTTGCTTTTGAGAGCCCATCGATAAACCAATTAAGTTTTCTGCTTTATCACTATACATAGTAATATCTGTAGCCATTACGGAATAAGACATTCCTGTTACTACTAATGCAGCCATCACTGCTGATACATGACGTGTAATTTTCATAAAAGCCTCCACAATCAATAATAGATATCAATAAACTACTGTCATTATACATTGTTATTTATACTTCGTACATCCTTATATACCTATAAATATGCTATTATGCATACTTTATATAGTAAAGTATTATTATACCAATTAGTTATAATTGATAAAATTATCATATATCTTTTATGCAGATATTATAAGAATATTTAATTCTCACTGCTGTTGATAATCCTTTTTTGCATTTGATCCTAATTTTGATCCCAATTTGAATTTTTTTCTTGCCAAACTTAAATGAATGGAGTATACTAAACGCAATTATTGAAAGAAAGGAGTCACTACAATGATGAAGCAAGCCAATTTAGCTACAACAAATGCAAATACATTTTTTTGGTTCTTTATCCAAACTACGGGTAAAGAACTATTTGAGCTACGCTAATTTAGGTATCATCACTGAGTGGCTTTAAATAGTGGTAAGGGCTACCCGTACTAGGTATAGGCGGGTAGCCCTTTTTATATATCTTCCTATACCACCACTCACAAATGCCTATACATATTAAGATTTTTAGGAGGATCTTATGATTATTCGATTACACACTACAGCAACAGAAGCACAAATTGCAGAACTACGTCAACAGTTAGAAGCCACTGGCGTTTCATTACATCCAGTACATGGAGAACAACAAGATATCATCGGTTTGATAGGCGATACATCCCGTGTCGATTTACGCACCATTGAATCCCTTCCATACGTTGAAAAGGTTATGCGTATCCAAGAGCCTTTCAAAAAGGCAAATCGTAAATTCCATCCTCAAGATACGGTGGTTACTGTAGGAAATGCAAAAATCGGTGGCGGTCACTTTGCTATCATCGCAGGCCCTTGCTCTGTAGAAACACCAGAACAAGTTATCGAAGTAGCGAAGGCTGTAAAAGCGGCTGGTGCTGGCATTCTTCGTGGTGGCGCTTTCAAACCTCGTACTTCTCCATACTCTTTCCAAGGCATGGGACCAAGTGGTTTAGCCTTATTAGAAGAAGCTAAAAAAGAAACTGGTCTACCTATTGTGTCAGAAATCATGGATATTTCTCAATTAGAATACTTCGACAATGTAGATATGTTACAAATCGGCGCTCGCAATATGCAAAACTTCAACCTTTTAAAAGAAGTAGGTAAATTGCGTAAGCCAATCTTATTAAAACGTGGTTTATGCGCAACCTACGAAGAATGGTTAATGGCTGCAGAATACATCATGAGCGAAGGTAACGAACAAATCGTTCTTTGCGAACGTGGTATTCGTACATTCGAAACACGCACTCGTAACACATTGGATGTCACTGCTATTCCAATGATGCACGAGTTATCCCACTTGCCAATCATTATGGACCCAAGCCATGCAGCAGGTATGAGCCGTGTGGTTCCCTCCTTGTCCTTAGCCTCCGTTGGTGGCGGTGCTGATGGTTTAATGATTGAAGTTCACAACAATCCAGAAAAAGCACTGTGTGATGGTCCTCAATCCTTACGCCCAGAGCAATTCGCTACTTTGGCAAACCAAGTGTTCACACTTCGTGACGCATTAGGTCATAAATAGGTCACTCCTATGGATACAATTCATATTCAAGCCTCCACTTCTTACGATGTGATTATCGAGCGGAATAGCTTGCCTCACATTGGTAAGTACTTACACTACATCAAAGCTGCTTGTTCCGTCATGATTGTTACTGATGACAATGTGGGCCCCCTCTATGCTTCTACTGTTTCAGATTCCCTACAACAGGCAGGTTACACCGTTCATACCTACACGTTTCCTCATGGTGAAAGTGAAAAGAACGGCCATCGTCTCATGGACCTAGTAGAAACATTAGGAACTGCAAAATTGACTCGGAAAGACCTCATTATTGCTTTAGGTGGTGGCGTCGTCGGCGACCTAGCTGGATTTGCTGCTGCCACCTACTTACGGGGTATCGATTATGTACAAGTACCTACGTCACTGTTGGCTGCTGTCGATTCCTCTGTAGGTGGTAAAACAGCTGTTAACCTAGAGTGTGGTAAGAATTTATGGGGTGCTTTTAAACAACCTATCCTCGTTCTCTGTGATCCAGAAACACTTTCTACCTTACCTAAAGAGGAATGGATTAATGGATGTGGGGAAATCATCAAATATGGTTTCTTAGACCATCCAGAGTTACTAGATCAACTTCGAGAACGACCAATCTTACAACATCCAGAAGATGTAGATACTGTCATCGCTCAATGTGTGCGCATCAAAGCCCATGTGGTGGAAGTAGATGAAAAGGAAAGCGGCCTTCGTGCGACGTTGAACTTAGGTCATACCTTTGGACATGGTATCGAGCACGGTAGTGCTTTTACCATCCCTCACGGCAATGCCGTTGCTTTGGGCCTCCTCATCATGGCAAAAGGTGCAGTAGCCAACGAAGAGCTAGATCCTACCATTGTTTCTAGTATTGAACAGTTGCTAATAGCCCATGAATTACCCACCACAACGACGATATCAAAAGATGTAATCTTAGAAGAAGCTAGTCACGATAAAAAAGCCTCTGGCTCTTCCATTACCATCGTAGTTCCTACAGGGTATGGCACGTCGGTGCTAAAAAAAGTTACCTTCTCTGAATTGGCTAACTACTGTAGAATATAACTACCATTTCTATTCTGTATATCTATTACGTATAACAATATTATTTACATGTAAACTAAACAGATTCTATATTTACCTTTTATCAGTATCCTTATACTACTTCCCAGTGGTTATGGTAATGATACCAGAAAGGATTTCTATGCAACATGTTTCCAATGTGCTCTTACGTGGCACAATCCCAGCCATACCGGCTAAGGCCCATGCTCATCGGGCACTTATCTCAGCGGCCCTTGCCACGAGTCCTAGCTCGATTTTAATTTCCCACTCTTCCAAGGACATTGATGCTACCATGGATTCCTTGCGAGCCCTTGGTGCAACGATTACCCATGAAAATGGTGTGGCTCATATTACTCCTGGCCCTTCCCCTTCTATAGGACAGGTATTACCCCACGAATCAGGTACAACCTTACGCTTACTCTTACCTGTGTCCGCCTCGATTTGTGACACTGTGAAAGTAGATGCCAAAGGACGTCTACCAGAACGACCACTAGAACCATTGTTGAGCGAAATGAAAGACCACGGCGTATCGTTTTCACAAGACGCACCGCCTTTCACTATGACAGGTCGTCTGCAAGGTGGTACCTTCACCATGACGGGGACCGTAAGTTCTCAATTTTTCTCAGGTCTTCTTCTGGCAGCTCCACAACTGGGGCACACCACCGTTAATTGCACAAGTTCCTTACAATCGAAAGACTATGTGACATTAACCATAGAAACGATGAAAGACTTTGGTGTGCAAGTAATAGAAGGCACTACCGAAGAAAGATATCCAAGTTTTATTATCGAAGAGAACCAACACTTCCACGGTAATGAGAAATATCTGATTGAGGGAGATTGGTCTAATGGTGCCATTTGGCTAGTAGCAGCCGCTATGACAGGACAATCTATTTCTGTCACAGGTTTACGTCCTGATTCTGTACAAGCAGATAAACGGATTCTTTCCATTTTAGAAAGCGCTGGTGTCATTTGTACGTGGAATGGATCTACTATCACGATCACTGGCAAAGCACATAAGCCAATCCATGTAAATTTAGAACAAATGCCAGATTTGTTACCTATTTTATCTAGCTTAGCTTGCTCCATAGAAGGAGAATCTACTTTCATCAATGGAGCTCGCCTTCGATTGAAAGAGTCAGATCGTTTAGCAGCGGTGGCACAACTTGTTCGTGATTCTGGTGGTATCGTGCGCATGGAAAGGGATAACCTGTATATTACAGGAACAGGTACGCTTGATGGTGGCACTGTAGACTGTGTGAATGACCATCGCCTCGTCATGGCTGGTGCCTTAAACGCACTCATCGCTACCTCCCCTATAATCTTGCAAGACAGTGAAGCCATCAGTAAGTCGTATCCTCACTTTTTTGAAGACTGGAAACGATTAGGTGGGCAGACACATACTATATAAATGTATTTAACAAGTAAGGAGTAATTATGGCATCCTATTTCGGTCGTACTGTGAAAGTCTCCACCTTCGGTGCCTCTCACGGTCAAGCTATTGGCGGAGTTATAGACGGACTTCCTTGTGGATTTCCTGTCAATCTAGAAACCTTGCAAGCCTTTCTAAAACGACGAGCTCCAGGGCAACATCAATTACAAACACAAAGAAAAGAAGCAGATATCCCTGAGTTTCAATCAGGCATCGTACAAGGAAGACTGAGCGGTTCTCCTTTGGCTTTCACAATTAAAAATACATCACAACGAAGTGGGGATTACGATAAACTACGAGATGTGCCACGCCCATCTCATGCAGATTACACCGCTCGCATGCGCTATGGTGAGTATGTGGATATGCGTGGGGGCGGTCATTTCTCTGCTCGCATAACAGCCCCTGTTTGCGTAGCTGGTGGCATTGCTATACAACTATTAGAATCCATCGGCATTCATGTGCGTGCACACTTAGCACAAGTTGGCACTGTCCCAGATACATCTATCGATTATACTAACCCACCTATGGACAAGCTCGCTAGTATCAGCACTGAAGCGATTCCTATGTTAGACCCTGTGCAACGTCATACAGCAGAGCAACTTGTATTAGAATTAAAAACATCGGGCGATTCCACTGGTGGCATCGTAGAGGTATTTGCCACAGGTTTACCTGTTGGCATGGGGAATCCCAATTATGATGGTATTGAAAATCGCTTAGGCGCTACGCTGTTCGGCATGCCTGCAGTGAAAGGCATTTCCTTTGGGTCTGGTTTCCCTGGCTGTGCGTCCCGTGGAAGCAAGCAAAACGATCCTTTCATCATCACTGATGAAGGTGTTCGTACCAAAAACAATAACAGCGGTGGCATCCAAGGTGGTATTACCAACGGTATGCCCCTTGTGATGCAAGTAGGGATTAAGCCCACACCGTCCATTTATCATGAGCAAAACTCAGTATCCCTCAGTAACCATAGTGCTGAAGTATTACAAATTAAAGGTCGCCATGACCCTTGCGTAGCGCTACGTGCCGTTCCTGTAGTAGAAGCTCTAACGGCTCTTGTCCTCTTAGATTTTGTACTAGAACATGATCCACATGTATTCCGTCATTTCAGTCATCCTGCGTTGGAGGTGTAAATGTTTGGATTATTAGGCCGCACCTTGGGCCACACCTACTCCCCCATGATTCATCAAGCCTTAGGAAATACATCCTATGACATATTTGAAATGGAACCAGACCAACTACAAGATTTTTTTAATCGTTCTGAATTACAAGGCTTAAATATTACCATTCCCTATAAAATCAATGCCTTACAGGCTTGTCATCACATCAGTGATATTGCAAAAGCAATTGGTTGTGTCAACACTATGGTGCGCCAAGCAGATGGTTCTTGGTATGGGACCAATACGGACTATGATGGCTTCCTAGCCACCTTGGATTGGTCTAGCATAGAAGTGACAAATAAGCATTGTTTAATTTTAGGTGATGGAGCCTCGTCCAATACAGTGCATGTGGCATTAGAAAGATTAGGCGCCGCCTCTATTACCCATATCAGCCGCCATCGCTTTCCTACATATGGGCACATTGCACAATTTTATGAACGAGCACAGATAATTATCAACTGTACTCCAGTTGGTATGTATCCTTATTGTCCTGACCAAAGCATTCAATTAGCCCCTTTTACTCACTTAGAAGGTGTTATCGACTTGGTGTACAATCCCCATCGTACAGGTATTTTGTTAGAAGCGAAATCTCTCGGCATTCCTCATGTGAATGGGCTCATCTTCTTATTGTCCCAAGCCATTGCGGCGAGTGCTTTATTTTTACATCGCACCTATGATGAAAGTATCCTTTCAGACCTATACAAACAATTTCGACAAGATCAAGAAAATATTATTTTAATTGGTATGCCTGGGTCTGGTAAAAGTACCATTGGCAAAGCCTTAGCCAACCTAACAGGAAGACCACTAGTAGATATCGATAGCCGCATAATAGAGGAAGTCGGTTCCATTAGTGATTATATTTTAACGCACGGTGAAGCTGCCTTTCGCACAGTAGAATCTAATATCATCAGTGACATAGGAAAGCAGACAGGTCTTATCATCTCCACTGGTGGCGGTGCTGTCACCACACCAGAGAACTTTGCTCCCTTAAGACAAAATGGACGAATCTATGAAATTTATCGTCCTTTAGAAGAATTAGATACAACAGGACGTATCCTCTCCTCTGGTGGCATAGAACGATTACAACAATTGTACACAGTACGGGCTCCCCTATATACACGATTCCGTCAAGCACAAGTTCTGAACACTGGTACTCCTGAAAGCGTGGCTCAACGCATCCTAGAGGACTTCCATAGCAATCTAGTATAACTTGCTATTAAGATATATACTGTATCAGTCTTTCTTTTCTTATATCTACTCATCACTATTGGGATTAAAAGTTGAATGTATCAGATAGGTTTCTTATAGATGAATATATGCTACTACAATATATATACAAGCTATTGTCTACATCCTCTAGAAAAAATATATAAAATCATGAGATTATATAAAAGAATGTAATCTATTTTTAAGCATACGCTAAGATATTAAATACACGTAATCGGCTTTCAAAGGTATTTCTTAGAAATACATGAAAGCCTTTTTACTGTCTAACCATAGTAATTTACTAGCATTAATTGACATTCTATAGAAAATAGTTTAGTATTATCAAATATAAAAGTTTATATTGTATTAAGGAGGTTTTACTATGACGGACTCGCAACAAGAGTTAAAGCGTGGTCTTAAAAATCGCCACGTTCAATTATTAGCCATCGGTGGTGCTATCGGTACAGGTTTATTCCTCGGCTCTGGGCGATCTATTAGTTTAGCGGGCCCCTCTATCCTCCTCACGTATCTGATTACAGGTATTATCTGTTTCTTCATGATGCGTGCTTTAGGAGAGTTATTGCTTTCCAATTTAGATCACCATTCCTTCATTGACTTTGTAGAAGAATATTTAGGTGACCGAGCGGCCTTCATTACAGGTTGGACCTATTGGTTCTGTTGGCTTTCACTGGCCATGGCGGACTTAACTGCGGTCGGCTTGTACATGCAGTACTGGATACCGTGGATGCCACAATGGATACCGGCCCTCATCGTACTAGGCATATTACTAGTTATGAATTTGACAGCGGTCAAACACTTTGGTGAAATGGAGTTTTGGTTCGCTTTAATAAAAGTAATCGCCATCGTATCACTCATCATTATCGGGCTTATCATGATTCTTACAGGATTCACTACCAATGCTGGAGCGGCTGCCTTTGATAACCTATGGAATTACGGCGGTTGGTTTCCAAATGGAACCATGGGCTTTATCTTATCTTTCCAAATGGTAGTATTTGCTTTCACAGGCATTGAACTAGTAGGCCTCACAGCTGGGGAAACGGAAAATCCAAAAAAAGTTATCCCTATGGCCATTAACAATATTCCATTGCGAATTATTCTATTCTATATTGGATCTCTGGCGATTATCATGAGTATTTACCCATGGATTGCAGTAGATCCAAATTCTAGTCCCTTCGTGGCTGTGTTTAATGCAGTGGGTATCCTGGCTGCTGCGAGCATCGTAAACTTCGTTGTTCTAACATCGGCAGCATCTGCTACCAACTCCGGTATCTTTTCCACTAGCCGTATGATCTACGCATTATCAAAACGCGGACATGCACCGAGTCGAATGAAACGATTGACGAACCATGCTGTACCCTATCAGGCAACACTATTCTCCGCTGCAGCTTTACTATTTACCGTAGTCTTGAACTATGTCATGCCTGAAAGCGTATTCATCATGATTACATCTATCTCTACATTCTGCTTTATCTATATTTGGGCCATCATCGTCGTATGCCATCTCAAATATCGCAAGCAAAGACCAGAACTGGCGAAGCAATCTTCTTTCAAAATGCCACTGTACCCATTCATGAATTACCTGATCCTAGCGTTCTTCCTATTTATCTTGGTGGTACTAGCATTACAAAGTGACACACGCATCGCCCTCATGTTTACACCATTCTGGTTCATCCTACTATGGGCCTTCTACTCCATGTTGGCACCTAGCGATGACGATGAAAGCAATAATAACTAATACAAAAACATAAAAGAAGATCACGATGTACTCCAAATACTATGACTTATCATTTGTGAGGAGAATACCGTGATCTTTTTGATTGTACTATGCTTTGACAAATTCATTTATGTGTATACCATAACAATATCATATGTCGTTCATAGCAACAGAGAGTTATACATAACAATTTTTGTAATTTCTATAAAAATATGGTATACTATATGTAATAAAAAGAAGGGCCACCAACGTGTCGAAGGCGTTAGGCTCATCTCTAAAGTGCTAAAGTAGATACGCCTAACGTATTAAGGTCTAGGAAACCTTATGTCGTTAGGCGTTATCATTAATTATTTGAACAAATCAATGATTTGTACTAGTAAGTCTAAAATTAAAATCATTAAATAGATTTTTTCAAACTTTGTCATAGTACCACCTCCTCCTATAGTTAGGAAGAGATGAGCCCAACTCACGTCGGTGACCCTTCTGTATTTTCATTATAGCATAAACTATGCAAAACGTTATCTTTTGAAAGATATTTTTTTAGAAAATAGATAATCTATCCATAAGGAACGCAGCACTAGCGTAGAAGATCCTGCGGCGCCCTTATTGACTAAATCAAACAACACCAAAAACGAGCAACATGTTCCGGAGCAAACCTAACCACTGTATCAGTTTGTGGAGGAATATGTTGCTCGTTTCCTTTGCTATATAAACAAGCACCACAAGATTTCATAACAAAACAAGTGACGCCCACCTGTGGATGAGTTCATTCCGTGTGGTATCAAAATTAATCCACGTAAGAAACGAGCAACAATTCCTTAAGATACACTACCAATGATAGCGTCTCTGTGGCGTTTCTTTATTACCTAAATACAACAAACACAAGAAGAGCACGGTGTGCCCCGAACAAACATTATGAAATACCGTTTGTGAGGGGTATACCGTGCTCTTCCCTTTGCTAGCTTAAATCCCGTACGCCACAGACTTCATAGAGAAACAAGTATCCATTCTCTCCTCGGCGCCCCACCTGTGGATGAGTTCTTTCCATAGGGCATCAAAATCAATCTATGCAAGAAACGAGCAACATATTCCGGAGCAAACCTACCGTAGGATCAGTTTGTGGAGGAATGTGTTGCTCGTTTCCATTATTTCAAACGCCGAAAGAACTCATACACAGCAAGCGCCGCTTTTTTGTTCATCCCCTCAACGCTTTCCAATTCTTCCAACTCTGCTACTCGCATAGCATCTAAATTACCAAAGTGCTTATACAGCGCTTTTCTACGTTTCGGACCGATCCCCTCAATATGGTCGAGAACGGATTCTAAGTTCCGCTTTCCACGCAATCTACGATGGTAGGTAATAGCAAATCGATGGGCTTCGTCACGTATTTGTTGGAGCAATTGTAATTCTGGCGTATGGTGTTCTAGAATAATACTTTCTGACTCCCCTTCGACGAATACTTCTTCGATTCGTTTTGCCAAAGATATGACAGGTACATCAGTAACTCCCATAGCACGGATGACTGGTAATGCTGCATTTAACTGACCTTTACCACCATCAATAATAATCAAATCTGGCATAGGCCAATCTTTTTCATTACCGTAGCGCCGTTCCATAATCTCCGCCATGGACGCAAAATCATCAGGCTTCCCTTGTACTGTTTTCAGCTTGAATCGACGATACTCTCGTTTCGCTGGCTTTCCACCTTCAAAGACCACCATGGATGCCACCGTTTCTGCCCCTTGCATATGAGAAATATCGTAACATTCCATACGCTCTGGCAATCTTGGCAAGTCGAGTACTTCTGCTAATTTTTTCACAGCCCCACCGGCCTTATCGATGGTGTATTGCCACTGACGACGGCGTTCTGCCAAGAAGTTCTGAGCATTTTCCTCCGCCATCTTGATAAGGTCTTTTTTATAGCCCCGTTGAGGTACAGATACGTCCACTTGTTGCCCTTTCATAGAGGTGAACCATTCACTAAATAATTCACGGTCCACACTGTCCATAGGTAATAGCAATTCTTTAGGAATGAATGTAGATCCTCCATAATATTGTTTAATGAACTCCGTCATCACTAGCTCTGGGCTATCCCCTTCATGTTGGACAAAGTAATTTTCTCGTCCCAATAAACGACCACTGCGAATGAAAAACAGTTGAATACAAGCCATTGGACCATCGATGGCCATACCTAGTACATCCATATCGCCTCGCTGTGTGACCATGCGTTGCTTTTCTTGTACCTTTTGGATACTCAACAAGTCATCACGGTATTTTGCCGCTAACTCAAACTCCAGATCCTCTGAGGCTTGCTCCATCTTGGACGTAATCTCTTGGATCACTTGGACTTGTTTTCCTTCAAAAAGGGCTACAATGTCATCTATGTATTTGCGATAGGATTCTACCGTCACATAGTTCATGCAAGGACCTTCACAATAGTGCATATGATATTGCAAACAAGGTCGTTCTACTTTCATACTTTTACAAGTGCGCAATGGATAATAGGAACGCAAGATACGCAGTACATGATGTACCGCTGTAACGTCCGTGAAAGGTCCAAAATACTTGGCTCCGTCGCGTTCTAAGCGACGAGTCATAAAGAGGCGTGGAAAGTCCTCTTGCACGGTGATCTTTACATAAGGATATGTCTTGTCATCACGAAGCATAATATTATATTTCGGATGATGCTCCTTAATTAAGGTTGCCTCTAGGATTAGGGCTTCCATTTCTGTTTTCGTTTGAATCGTTTCCACATCCCACGCACGACGCATCATAGCGGTTACTTTTACAGAGCGATTCACATCTTGCTGCACATAAGACCGCACTCGATTGCGCAAGTTGATGGCCTTTCCTACATAGATGATGCGCTGGTACTTATCACGCCATAAGTAAACCCCTGGCGTGATAGGTAGATGACTGACCTTTTCCAGTATATACGCTTGCTGTTCTAAATCTCCCATCATCATATCTTTCTGACTAGAGGGATTAAAATTCACTTCTTCTGCTTGCAACTGTGGATCTATGGGATTCATAGTATTTCCTCATCAACCAAAGGATGTTGTTCCATATAGTTCCTAGTTTTATCTAACACAGGACCTAAGAATTTACCCGTGTAACTTTCAGGTAAAGCAGCAATCTCCTCAGGTGTACCGGTGCCCACAATAGTACCACCACGGAAGCCACCTTCTGGACCTAAGTCGATAATATGGTCCGCCGTTTTGATCACATCTAAATTATGCTCGATAACCACCACAGTATCACCACCATCTGTAAGCTTTTGCAATACCTCTAAAAGCTTGCGGATATCTTCTACATGTAATCCAGTAGTCGGCTCATCCAGGATATATAAGGTTTTCCCTGTACTGCGCCGAGCCAGTTCAGTGGCTAGTTTCACACGCTGTGCTTCCCCACCAGACAAGGTAGTCGCCGCTTGACCTAAGCGAATATAGCCTAAGCCCACCTCTTGTAAAGTTACCAATTTACGGTGAATTTTTGGGATAGCGCTAAAGAAATCTACCGCTTCATCCACGACCATGTCCAATACATCGGCAATACTTTTACCTTTGTACTTCACTTCCATAGTCTCTCGATTATATCGAGCTCCTTTACATACCTCACACGGTACATACACATCTGGCAAGAAATGCATTTCGATTTTGATGATACCATCTCCACGACACGCTTCACAGCGACCGCCTTTGACGTTAAAGCTAAATCGCCCTGCTTTATAGCCACGAATCTTCGCTTCATTGGTTTGACTATATAACTCACGGATGGCATCGAAGACCCCTGTATAGGTAGCAGGATTAGAACGTGGTGTTCGACCGATTGGACTTTGGTCAATGTTGATGATTTTATCCACATACTCTAAACCACGAATCTCCTTATGGGCTCCTACCTTATGATGACTTCTGTAGAGTGCATTGGCTACACCTTTATATAAAATTTCGTTGATCAATGTCGATTTACCGGATCCACTCACACCGGTCACAACAGTAAATAAACCGATAGGGAATTTCACATTCACTTGTTGTAGGTTGTTCTCTTTAGCTCCACGAATCTCTAAACAAGCTTTTGTTGGTTCTCTCCGTTCTTTTGGTAATGGAATATACTTTTGACCACTTAAATATTGACCAGTAATGGATTCTTTCACAGCCATTACCTCTGGTACTGTACCTTGCGCCACGATTTGACCACCATGCTCACCTGCCGCAGGGCCAATATCTACCAAATAGTCCGCTGCTAGCATCGTATCTTCATCGTGTTCTACTACGAGTAAGGTATTTCCTAAGTCACGCAAGCCTTTCAGTGTTTCGATTAAGCGGTCATTATCTCGTTGATGCAAGCCAATGGATGGTTCATCTAAAATATATAAGACCCCAACGAGTCCCGAACCAATTTGTGTGGCTAAACGAATTCGCTGTGCTTCCCCACCAGATAATGTGCCGGCACTGCGGTTCATCGTCAAATAATCTAAGCCCACATTATTTAGGAATCCCAAGCGAGCATTGATTTCTTTCAAAATTTGTGCCCCTATGAAAGCCTCTCGTTCCGTTAACTGTAGATTGCCAAAATAGTCCACCGCTTCACTAATAGTTAGCTGTGTCACTTCATCTATATTTTTATCCCCTACACGGATGGCAAGGGATTCTGGTTTCAAACGAGCACCCTTACAAGCTGTACATGGTTTAATAGACATATAGGATTCGAACTCTTCCCGCATGCTATCCGTAGTCGCCTCTGCATGACGGCGTTTCACCATTGGCAAAATACCTTCATATTCGGTATGGAATGTTTTCACCTCTCCACGCATATTTTCGTAGTCGAAAGTCACTTTCTCAGTACTACCATACATGACTTCTTTTTGTAAGGCTGTAGGCAGTTCTGAAAAACTTGCTTCTAGTGTATATCCATGCGCTTTCAACAAGCCCTCTAATTGACGCATGAACCACGCATTAGGGTTCGAACTCAATGGGGCTACTCCCCCATCTATAAAAGGCACCATTGGATCTGGAATGACACGATCTTCATCTACCTCCATGGTACTGCCTAATCCCAAACAGGATGGACAGGCACCAAAAGGACTGTTGAAGGAAAACATACGAGGTTCAAATTCCGGCAATGAAATGTGACCATTAGGACAGGTAAAATGAACACTAAATTGATGGGCTGGGCCGTCGACCTCTTGGATGATAACAAAACCTTCTCCATGATGAATGGCCGTTTCTAAGGAGTCCGTCAAGCGGCTTTCTAAACCTTCCTTAATAACAAGACGGTCCACAACAATTTCAATATTGTGTTTTTTATTTTTATCTAAGTTGATTTCGTCCTCAAAGGTATGAATCTCTCCATTGATGCGAACACGAGCAAATCCATTTTTACGAATTTGTTCCAACACTTTTTCATGGCGACCTTTTTTACCCCGTACCACGGGAGCCATCACCATAATCTTAGTACGTTCCGGCAATTTCATGACTAAGTCTGTTATTTGCTCAATAGTCTGTTGGGCAATCTCTTCTCCACAAGTAGGGCAGTAAGCTCGACCAATACGAGCAAATAATAATCGCAAATAGTCATAAATTTCTGTCACCGTTCCCACCGTAGATCGAGGATTACGGCTCGTCGTTTTTTGGTCGATGGATATAGCCGGTGAAAGCCCCTCAATGTAATCTACATCAGGTTTATCCATTTGCCCTAAGAACTGGCGAGCATAGGCAGATAAAGACTCTACATATCTCCGTTGGCCTTCTGCATAAATCGTATCAAAGGCTAGGGATGATTTACCAGATCCACTTAATCCTGTTAATACGATGAATTGATTTCTTGGTAGAGCCACGTCAATGTTCTTCAAATTATGTTGACGGGCTCCTTTAATAATTAATTGATCTTTCAAAATAACTCCTATTCTTCATTCATGTCTGACCAAATTTGGCGCAATCTGCCCAATTCATCACGCAACTCTGCAGCTCGTTCAAACTCTAATTGTTTCGCCGCTGCTTTCATGAGGCGTGTAGTCTCTTCAATGGCATTGAATACATCTTCTTTCGTTTCGTACTGTATTTTCTGTGAAAGTGGCTCAACCGTTTCTGCCACCACTTCTGTCGGCGCTGTGCTGTCATACACCACAGGCGTTTCTACTTTAGGCTTGCGACCTTTTTTAGGTGCAGCAACTTCACCTTCTACTTTGGTCAACTCAATTAAATCTTTCACTTCCTTGCGCACTGTGCGTGGTGTAATACCATGTTCTGTATTGTAGGACTCTTGCAAGGCACGACGACGTTCTGTTTCATCCATGGCGCGTTGCATAGAGCCTGTAATACGGTCAGCATACATAATAACTTTCCCTTTTTCATTACGAGCCGCACGGCCTATGGTCTGAATCAAGGACGTATCACTGCGCAAGAATCCTTCCTTATCTGCATCTAAAATAGCCACTAAGGATACTTCTGGCATATCTAAGCCTTCCCGAAGTAAGTTAATTCCTACGAGGACATCAAAGACACCAGCTCGCAAATCACGAATAATATCAGCCCGCTCAATGGTGGCAATGTCGGAGTGTAAATAACGCACTCGAATACCCATTTCTTTTAGATAATTTGTTAAATCCTCTGCCATTTTCTTCGTTAACGTCGTTACTAACACCCGTTCATCCGACTTCGCACGGTCTTTAATTTCCCCTAACAGATCATCCATCTGCCCCTTAATAGGTCGGATTTCAATAATAGGATCTAGCAAACCTGTTGGACGAATGATTTGTTCTGCCACATTCGTCTGTACTTCCATTTCATAGGGCCCTGGTGTAGCAGAAACATAGACAATTTGGTTGATTCTCTCCACAAACTCTTCAAATTTTAAAGGCCGATTATCCGCCGCCGATGGCAAGCGGAATCCGTAGTCGATCAAGTTATGTTTCCGAGCTTGGTCACCATTATACATGGCACGAATTTGTGGCAAGGTTACATGAGATTCATCAATGATGATAAGGAAATCATCTGTAAAATAGTCGATAAGGGTCATTGGCGCTTCTCCCGGTTGACGGTTAGACAACAGACGGGAGTAGTTTTCAATCCCCGAGCAATAACCCATTTCCTGCATCATTTCAATGTCATATCTTGTTCGTTGCTCCAATCTTTGCGCTTCTAAGAGACGGCCATTTTCATTAAAGTATGCCAAACGTTCAGCCAATTCTGTCTCGATGCGCCCAATGGCAAGGTCTAACTTTTCCTTCGTTGTTACATAGTGAGAAGCTGGATAGATAGCCACATGTTTACGCTCTACAATCACATCACCTGTAAGCACATCGATTTCTACTAAACGATCGATTTCATCGCCAAACATCTCTACTCGAATGGCTCTTTCACTGGTACCAGCTGGGAAAATTTCCAACGTATCCCCTTGTACTCGGAAAGTACCTCGCACAAAGTTCATATCATTTCGGGTATATTGGATGGATACTAATTTACGAAGTATGTCATCACGGCTATATTCCTGACCTTGTCGTAAGGATACACAGAGCGTACTATAGTCCTCTGGGTCTCCTAAGCCGTATATACAGCTAACAGATGCGACGATGATTACATCTTTCCGTTCAAACAAATTCATTGTCGCCGAGTGGCGCAACTTATCGATTTCTTCATTGATGGACGCATCTTTTTCAATATATGTATCGGTAGAGGCAATGTACGCCTCTGGTTGGTAATAATCGTAATAAGACACGAAATATTCCACTGCATTCTTAGGAAAAAAGCTTTTGAACTCACTGGCCAATTGGGCTGCTAATGTTTTATTGTGGGCAATGATCAAGGTCGGCTTTTGTACGGCTTCGATGAGTTTAGCCATGGTATATGTTTTTCCCGTACCTGTAGCACCTAGTAATACCTGTGCCCATTCCCCTCGTTCAATTCCCTCTGCCAAGGACTGAATGGCCTTTGGTTGGTCACCCATCGGTGAATAGGGGGCCTCTACTTGAAAAGGTATGCCTTCCTCAGGAAAATGATGCAATCCGCTCATAGTCCCTCCTTATATATCTATCTCTATAATCCTGAAAGTTCATTGTTAATTCTATATCTAGTAACTTCTATATTATATCACGAATGGTTATTTTATTGTACTGTATGTTCGATACAAATCAGACACAACGAGTAGACTGTACGCATCCCCTATATACAAAAAGAAAAGCTGAATCTAAGATCCAACTTTTCTCCATTGCTTATATAGTTTATCCTTTGCCACGAATCCGACGCAGTTCTTCTTCTGTGATAGGTGTATCCCCTTGTAAGGTTTGTATCGCGGTGTCATCCCCCTCTAACATTTCAATGAAGATGGCAATACCACAATCAGATAAATGATGAGTTTCATCACCATGATCATGTTCTAGAGAGTCCTTCATGTTCTCAGCAATACGATGGACAAAATTCCATTGCTCATCCGTATAACTTTCAATACGGCTAGCAATTTCTTTCCAATTACTTAAGAGTAAGCGTGTGAGAGGTCTGTACAAATCACCGCCTACAAATTCCATAATATCTACAGCACATTCAATACTGTCTCTATCGATACCATAACCATTCATCTCATTTTGGTCCACAACATATTCATATAATTTATTTCTAGTCATGGTCTACTATTCTCCTTTGTCAAAAAGAGCATTAGCAAATTCTTTTGCATTGAAAGGACGCAAGTCATCCATTTGCTCACCCACGCCAATCCAACGCACAGGAACGCCCAACTCTTCTTTGATAGAGATAACTACACCACCTTTTGCGGTACCATCTAATTTGGTCACCACAATCCCTGTGACAGGTACTGCTTCACCGAATAGTTTTGCTTGACTCACCGCATTTTGACCTGTAGTGCCATCTAATACTAATAAGGTTTGATGCGGTGCACCTGGAATTTGTTTGTCTGCTACACGGCCGATTTTTTTCAATTCTTCCATAAGGTTCACTTTGGTGTGCAAGCGCCCTGCTGTATCTACAATGACTAAGTCTGCTTCTTTAGCAACTGCTGAGGCACAGGCATCGAATACCACTGCTGCTGGATCCGCACCTTCCTTATGTTTTACAATGGATACGCCTACACGGTCTGCCCAAATAGATAATTGTTCAGAGGCAGCTGCCCGGAATGTATCTCCTGCTGCAATGATTACTTTTTTACCTTGCTCTGCATAGTAATGAGCCAATTTAGCGATGGTTGTCGTTTTACCAACACCATTCACACCCACTACCAAGATGACTTCTGGTTTGTGAAGCTCCAACACTTCCTCTTGAGCTCCTAGCATTTCTGTAATGCGCTCTTCCATGAAAGGCATGACTTCACCAGTATTATTGATAATCCCTTCCGTAACACCACGGCGGATTTCTTTCATTAAATAGGCCGTTGTTTTAGGTCCTAAATCACCTACTAGCATAGTAGCTTCTAAATCATCTAAAAAATCATCATCGATTTCAGCATAACCAATAACAATAGTTTCTACTTTTTTTACAAAATTATTTTTTGTTTTTTCTAAGCCTGCTTTCACACGGTCAAAAAAACTAAATGCCATAGTCATCATTCTCCTTTACTTCATCAAAGGCTACTGTTAATAAACGTGACACCCCTCGTTCCACCATAGTCACCCCTTGTAAGACATGAGCTGATTCCATAGTCCGTTTACGATGGGTCACCACGATAAACTGTGTGGCATCCCCCAAGTTATGCAAATATTGGCTAAATCGTTCCACATTGGCATCATCTAAAGCGGCGTCTACTTCGTCAAGTACACAGAATGGAGCAGGTCGATAATCCAGCAATGCAAACAATAATGCAATGACCGTCAATGCTCGTTCCCCACCAGATAATAAGCTCAATTGTTGGCGCTTCTTTCCTGGCGGTTGAATATAAAAGTCAATGCCACTTTCTAAAATTAATTCTGGATTCGACACTACAATCTGCGCTGTACCGCCTCCAAACAATTGAGAGAATACATGTTGAAATTTCTCACGAATCTCTGTAAGAACTCCTTGTAGTTGCTCAGACATCGCCCCATCAATTTCAGCAATAACGCCTTCAAGTTGTTCTTTAGCTATCACCAAATCCTCTTTTTGTGCATGATAAAATGCTAGCTTTTCTTCCGCTTCTTCATATTCCGTAATGGCATTAGGATTGATAGCTCCTAAGCTTTCAATCTGTTTTGCTAAGTTCACCTGTTGTTGCTTCCACTCATTCACGGAGCCACCTAAGTGTATATTCTGTGCCTCTTGTTTAGTATACCCTAAAGCGCCCAATTGTTCCAATGCTTGTTCGCCTTGTAATTGATATTTTGTTAACCCTTCTTGTAGGTCCACTAGTTTTTTCTGCACAATTCGTTGACGCTGTTCTTGTTGATTTCGTTCTTCTTGCAATTGACTTAATTGCAATTCCCAAGTACGTACTTTTTCTTGTCCACCTTTACGAGCTTCTCCAATAGCTGCTACCCGTTTTTCTATTGCTTGTTTTTCTGATTCTAATGCTAAAGCTGGTTCACAACCTAAGCGTATGACGTCCTCACCTAATTGGCTTAACCGTCTATCTAAGCTTGCAATATTTATTTCCTTATCTTTGATATATTGTTCTAATTGAGCTAATTCTTTTTTGCTTTGTTCTAACAACAATCTAGATTGTTCCCATCGTAAGCGTACTCCTTGCAATTCTTCATTTTGCTCACGTTCTCGATCTTGTAAAGTTTGCTCTTGAGCAACTAAGCTAGTGACTTGCTCTTGATGTCCTTCTCGATTCTCTAACTGTAAAAGTTCATCTGCTAGCCTTTTAATGTTCTCCCCTAAAGTTATTTGCTTATCTTGAACCTTTTGTACTTCCTCATGATAGGTCTGCACCATTCCACTTAAGTTAATTTGCTCTCCTTGGGAGCGTTGCTGCTCTTGCTGCAAGCTACGTAACTGCAATTCTTCTTGTTCATAGGTTTGACGTAATCCCTTACCAGACTGTGTTAAAGCTTCTATTTCTTTGTCTAGTCCTTGTAAAGTCTGTTGTAACACCTGTGCTGTATCTCGTAATACATGAATATCTTGCTGTAATGTGTCTTGCTCTTCTTTACGGGACAAGATAGACACTTTTTTTCGTTTTGTAGCACCACCTGTTAGAGCACCACCTGGTTGCAATTGCTCTCCTGTTAAGGTAACAATCCGCAATTGTTGATGATATTCTTTTTGCAATGCTAATCCATGGTCCAAGGTATCTACAATAAGAGTACGCCCTAATAGCTGATTAAATACGCCTGTATATTGTGTATCAAATTGAATGCAGTCTACACCTAATCCCAATACATAAGGCGATGTTAAGGCTTTATGATCGAGTCGTTTTCCTCGTACCATATCCATCGGTAAAAACGTAACTCGACCACCTTGTGTGCGTTTTAAGTATTGTACTGCTTCAGAAGCAATCTTTGCAGTCTCTGTGATAACTTGATGAATAGCACCACCTAAAGCAGTTTCAATGGCCACTAAGAATTTTTCTTCTACAGTGAATACATCACCAATAGCTCCACGAATATGAGAAGACCAAGTTTCTTTCGCTTGTAATACATGTTTTGTGCCTTCCAAATAACCTTCATGCAGCTCTTCCCAACTATGTAACAGTTCTAAACGACCTTCTTTAGCTTGCAGTGTTCTTTGTACTTCTACTAATTCCTGATTTTTTTGTCGGCGTGTATCCTCTAGCTGTTGTAATGATTGACGTGCTATCTCCAACGCTTCCTCTACTTTACTAACAACCTGTTGTTGCACCTCTAATTGCCCTTGTGTTTCTTCTACAGATTGTTTTATATCTTGTAAAGTAGCCTTTAAACGTTGTACATCATCGTTCTTTTGTGTTTCTAACTCTTCCGCTCTTGCTAATTGATGGCGAGCTTCTTCCAATTCACGAACAACACGAATATGACGCTCATGAGCATGCTGCTCCGCTATGCGCATACCATCTAAATTAGCCTTCACTTGACTAAGAGAGTCTCTAGTACTTTGCAAATTAGATTCCGCTTGTTTTACATCTTTGCCAATGACTTCTAAAGTATTTTCTTCCTTTTTCAAGGATGCTAAATCACGGTCATACTGTTCCTCTTTTTCTTTCAGTTCTTCCTTCCAAGCTGTTAACTTTTCTTCTCCATCTTTTAACTCTTCTACCATATTGGATTCTTTTAAGCGAGCTACTTCAATTTGTCCAGTCAGTTCCCCTAATTTACCTTGTAAAGTGGCATATTCATCTTCCATACTTCGGTGGGTTTCACGAAATGATTGAAGCTCATTTTGTGTGGTCTTATAAGTCTCTTGAATTGTATCTAAGCTAGTTTCTAATTCTTCTTGCTCACGAAGGTAGGATAAGTTTTCATTTTCTTGGCGTGTAAATAAACGATCTGCCGTTTTATATTCATGAAAAGCAATAGCTCCATCATAGCTACGCTTATCCTGTGATAATGTATTGTACTCACGTGTTACATTAGCTTTCGCCTCTAATTCTACTAATTGATCTCCTAGGGTACTCATCACATCATCTAATCGTTCCATATTACGATCTGTACTATTGATACGCCGAATAGCATCTTCTTTATTCATTTTAAAGCGAGAAATACCTGCCACATCTTCAAATATTAAGCGACGTTCTTCTGGTTTACTATTCAAGATAGCATCGATACGATTCTGCCCGATGATGGCCATAGAATCTTTACCTAAGCCTGTATCAGCCAATAATAGATGAATATCTTTTAACCGGCAATTTCTCTTATTGATTTGGAATTCACTTTCACCATTGCGATACATACGGCGTGTGATAACAACTTCTGCTAATTCTTTGCCCAAAGTGCCATCACTGTTATCAAAAATTAAGTTTACCTCTGCCGTATTGTGAGGGCGACGAGCTTCTGTGCCAGAAAAAATAATATCTTCTGCTTTTTGTCCACGCAAATGGCGTACATTCGATTCCCCTAAAACCCAGCGAATCGCATCAGTAATATTACTTTTACCACTACCATTAGGGCCTACAATCCCAGTCATGCCTGGAGAAAAAGACACTACCGTTTTATCAGCAAAGGACTTGAATCCTTTCATTTCTAGTCGCAATAATTGCATGACTGCTTCCTTTCTATGTATACATAGGTATGTTTCAAATTTACACAATATAATATATTGTTCATACTATATCCTAACCTGACACCTATTTCCAACCTCTCATCACATACTCTCTCTACAGAATATTAGTTAATCCATTGTTGTATAACCATAACCCACTATTTAAAGAGGCAAGCTATATAGTATATGATCTATCATGACATGCAATACTCCAGTATTATTATTTTCCTGTTTTTCTTGCCAAGTCCATTCTATCTGCTTATATTCCTGTCCAAAATACTCTATATTTCTGTTCTTCAATCCACGTATCTTTGATGTGAAAGGTCTTGGATATTCTACAATGACCTTATGAATCACACCAAATACTTCTAGGTGTTCTTCTATGGTTTGCTGGATAGCTTGAAGCCATTCATAATTGACTACCAATTCTCCAAAGGCAGGAGCATAGGGTCCTCCTACAATACCACGACCAGCATCAAAATCTTCTGTACTTTGTAATCCTACACGTATGATCTGTGTACCTTTGCCTTCTAAATAGGATTTTAAAAAAGCACTATAGGCTACCGCTTGTTCTATTGTTAATGGTACATAACTACCTTCATGAACACGATCAGCTAGTTCTGTATCTTCAATGACAATCACAGGATAAATGCGACATAAGTCAGCCTGCAATTGACCGGCTTTCACCGCCGTTTTTACTAAAGTAGTCCAGGTTTCGCCAGGTAACCCAGGGAGTAATTGTATACCTAAAGTTATTCCTTCTTCACGTATCATTTTACACGCCTGTTCCACATCTTCTACCGTATGCCCTCGTTTAGCTTCTACTAGCATGGATTCCTCTAATGTTTGTACTCCTAATTCAATGGTTCTTACACCACTAGTAAAGAGCTCTTTCAATCGATCTTCTCTGATAGCATCAGGACGAGTAGACAAACGAATTCCTTGAACTATTCCTTGTTGAAATGCTTCTTTAGCTGGTTCCAATAATGTATCTTGCATTTCTTGTGGTATCGCCGTAAAGCTACCACCAAAGTAAGCTACTTCCCATTGTCCACTATATCCTTGTTCTGATACGGCTCTTTGTATGGAAGAACGAATGATTTCTGGACTGACCATCTCTTGTTGTCCTGATATACGTGGCTGATTACAAAATACACAAATATATGGGCAGCCAATATGAGGAATAAAAAATGGAAGTAATCTAGTTTTCTCTTTTTTGCTGTTCCTCATAACTGCCTCCTATGTATCATATAGAAAAAGGAGTGGTTCCCCACCCCTCAATCCTTACTATTGTATAAGCTTTTCATAAGCCTCTTTAGCTGCTGCTTGGGCTGCCACTTTTTTATTTCGCCCAGAACCTACACCTGATGGGACTCCATCGATGACTACTTCCATAGTAAAGAATTTATCATGATCCGGTCCCTCTTCATCGATAACATGATACCGTATCACACATTCCCCTTTTTGTTGTACTAACTCTTGGAGCAATGTTTTAAAATCCTTTCCTACTTTCCCGGAAAGTGCCATATTCATATATCCATGCAAATGACTCAAAACAAACTGTTTTCCCACATCATAACCACACTCTAGGTAGATAGCCCCTAAGACAGCCTCAAAAGTATCTGCCAAAATGGAGTTTCTATTGGCTCCACCACAATGCCGCTCGCCTCTACCTAAGCGTAAATATTTTCCTAAGTCTAGAGTACGACTACATTCTGCTAAAGAACCTTCACAGACGGTACATGCTTTTAAACGGGTCAGTTCACCCTCAGTCATTTCTGGATATGTAGTAAATAAATATTCTCCTATAATAAGGTCTAACACTGCATCCCCTAAAAACTCTAATCGTTCATTATGATATTCATGGGATAATTTATGTTCATTCGCATAGGAAGAATGTGTCAAAGCACGATTTAATGTACTTATATTGCGTAAAGGCAAATGTAAATTCGCAATAAGCTCGTGAAGTAATGCTTCACGAGCCTTGCTAGTTACTTTGCTACTTTTAGGAGCATTCACAATTACGCCTCGTAACGACGAACAACGATAGTTCCGTTGTGTCCACCGAAACCGAAGGAGTTGGAAAGAGCTACATCAACTTTTATGTCACGAGCTCCATCAGATACATAATCTAAATCCAATTCTGGATCTGGATTATCAAGGTTAATTGTTGGATGCACTTTGCCAGTCTCAATAGCCATTGCCATAACAATTGCTTCAATAGCACCAGCAGCACCTAATAAGTGACCTGTCATAGATTTTGTGGAGTTTACTGCTAATTTACTAGCATGATCTCCAAATAATTGTTTGATTGCCAATGTTTCATTTGCATCATTGATGGATGTAGATGTACCATGGGCATTAATATAATCAACTTCTTCAGGTTTGATACCTGCATCATTCAATGCTAATTCCATGCATTTGCGAGCTTGTGTACCACCTGGTGCTGGAGAAGAAATATGATATGCATCACCATTTGTACCATATCCCACTACTTCTGCGTAGATATGAGCACCACGTGCTTTTGCATGTTCTAATTCTTCTAATACAACGATACCAGAACCTTCGCCCATTACGAATCCATCGCGATCAGCTGCAAATGGACGAGATGCTTTTGTAGGTTCATCATTACGTGTAGACATAGCTTTCATAGATGCGAAACCAGCTACTGCTGCTGGAGAAACTGCCGCCTCTGTACCACCAGCAAACATTACGTCTGCTTGACCATGTGCAATCATGCGGAATGCTTCACCAATCGCATTTGTACCAGAAGTACACGCTGTAACAACAGTTTCTACTGGTCCTTTTAAGCCTAATTGAATAGATACACGACCAGATACCATGTTTGCAATCATCATAGGTACTGCAAATGGACTTACACGACCTGGACCTTTTTCAAATAAAGTCACATATACATCATGGATAGAATCAATACCACCAATACCAGTACCAACTACAGTACCACAACGATCTGCTTCTTCTTTGTCTAAATCTAAATCAGCATCTTTTTGCGCAAGCACTGCCGCTGCAATGGCAAATGCTGCAGAGCGGTCCATACGGCGCGCTTCTTTTTTATCAATTCCAAATTGTGTTGGATCGAAATCTTTAATTTCACCTGCAATACGAGTTGCATAATCACTTGCATCAAATCGAGTAATTGGACCGATACCAGATTCGCCACGTAGCAATGCATTGTAAAAGTCATCTTTACCGATTCCCACTGGTGTCACAGCACCTAAACCAGTAATAACAACACGTCTTTCCATTATTCCACCTCTTTATAATCTCATTTAATCAATGGCTGCTGCCTCTGAAACTAGGCGAGCAAAAATCTCTTTCACAGGTAATATGGAGTCTACTTTACGCATATTATTACCCGAGAACACTAATCCCGTTTCCACGTCACCTTGTTGAGCACGTGAAAGGGCTTTAATAATACAGAATTTGTGAGAACAATGCTTTAAGCATCGATGACACTCTGTAGGTGGCGGTACTGTACCGTCTAATACTATTTCTGCAAACTTATTACGCAACGCTTGTCCTGGAAGTCCTACTGGACTTTGGATCAAGACAATATCATCTGGAGCATCTGCACGAACGTACATTTTTTTCAATTCATCAGAGGCATTACACTCCACACTAGCAGCAAAACGGCTTCCCATTTGCACTCCACTAGCACCGAGCTTAATCATCTCCACAATATCTGCTCCATCAAGAACCCCACCAGCACCGATGACTGGAATATTTTTCACAGCTGCCACTACTTCAGGTACTAATTCCCGAGAGGAGCGATCTGTACCTAAGTGACCACCTGCTTCACAACCTTCCACGATCACAGCGGAGGCTCCTAATCCTTCAGAAATACGAGCTAATTTAGGAGTGGATACGATTGGTACAATAGGTGTACCAGATTCACGACCTAAGGCAAACATATCTCTGGAAAATCCAGCGCCAGCTACTACGAGGTCAATACCCTCATCAATGGCCGTTTTTACAAGACCTAAAAATTCTGTAGCGGCTACCATTGCATTTATACCGATAATGCCCGTAGGCGATAATTTTCTTGCTAATTGTATTTCGTATCGTAATTCATCAAAAGGCATGCCAGATGCTGCAATCAGGCCGATACCACCTTCATTTGCAACTGCTGCAGCCAACCGAGCTGTAGACAATCGGATTGCCATTCCACCTTGAATTACCGGTACTTTGGCTACCAATTTCCCTATTTTAAGTTCAGGGAGTTTCACTATTATTCCTCCTATGTGCAAATCCACTCAGGGAGCCGAGGCCCCCTTTGTGGTGCATAAGTGCTTAGACTTATTTTGTAGAATCGATGTAATCAACTGTATCTTTTACAGTTTTGATTTTTTCAGCAACATCATCAGGGATTTCAATATTGAATTCCTCTTCAAATGCCATGATCAATTCAACGATGTCAAGAGAGTCAGCGCCCAAATCATCGATGAAAGTGGAATCGATAGCCACTTCAGATTCGTCAACGCCCAATTGTTCAACAACAATAGCTTTTACTTTGTCAAATGTGCTCATTACGTACACCTCCTTTCATGTAGTCTATGTATAGAATCTTGCGTTTACATCACCATTCCGCCGTCTACATTGAGAACTTGGCCAGTAATATAACTTGCAAAGTCAGACGCTAAAAACGTTACTACACTAGCAATTTCTTCCGGTTGACCCATGCGACCAAACGGCACAGTAGCTGCAATACCTTCTTTAATTTTTTCAGGTAACACATCTGTCATTGCTGTTTCAATAAATCCTGGTGCTACTGCATTTACAGTAATACCACGAGCTGCTAATTCTTTGGCACAAGTTTTGGTAAAGCCAATTACCCCTGCTTTAGCAGCGGCATAATTGGCCTGACCCACATTACCAGTAACACCAGATACAGATGTCATATTGATAATGCGACCAGCACGTTGTTTTACCATAAGCTTAGCAACTGCTTTAGTCACAAGGTATACACCTTTTAAGTTAATGTTTAATACTTCATCCCAATCGGAATCTTTCATGCGAATCAATAATCCGTCACGAGTGATGCCTGCATTATTTACAAGAATATCGATATGACCAAATGTCGCAATTGCTTCATCTACCATGGCTTGTACATCGTCTGCATCGCCTACATTAGCTTTAATTTTGATAGCCTTACGGCCCAATGCTTCAATTTTTTCAACAGTTTCTTGTGCTACTGCTTCATTACCAATAAAGTTTACAACTACATCTGCTCCAGCTTTTGCTAATTCAATAGCAGTGGCTTGTCCGATACCACGGGAAGCACCTGTAACTAAAGCTACTTTACCTGTTAAATTCATTTTATTCTCCTTGTAAGAATGCAATCGCTGCTGCTAAGGATGCTTCATCTTCAACATTGGCTAATTCCATTGCTTTGTTAATTTTTTTAGTGAATCCTGTTAACACTTTACCAGGACCTACTTCTACAAATCTTGTAGCACCAAAGTCTACCATTGTAGCTACACAATCTTCCCAAAGTACTGGTGCTGCTGCTTGTTTTACTAAGGCCGCTTTAATAGCAACTCCATCTTTTAAGATTTCCCCAGTAATATTCGCTACAACTGGAATTTGAGCATCTTTCACTTCGATTTTGTCTAATTCTTCTTGTAAACGTTTTGCTGCTGGTTCCATTAAACGACTGTGGAAAGGAGCACTGACTGGCAACATAACCGCACGTTTAGCACCAGCTTCTTTCATTTTTTCAGCTGCTACTTCTACGGCTTTTGTAGCACCAGCAATCACGATTTGTCCTGGACAGTTGAAGTTAACCGCTTGCACAGAGCCTACAGTATCGTTCACTTCTCCACAGATGCGAACTACGTCTTCACGAGGTAATGCTAAGATCGCAGCCATTGCGCCTTCACCCAATGGTACAGCTTCTTGCATATATTCTCCACGTTTATGCACTACGTATACAGCATCTTTAAAATCAAGAACACCTGCTGCTACTAAGGCACTATATTCACCAAGGCTATGACCACCTACGATATCAGGTGTAAAGCCTTTTTCTTTTAAAATTTCATAGCATGCCACACTAGCTGTTAAAATCGCAGGTTGTGTGTTTGCTGTTTTTACTAATTCCGTATCTGGACCTTCAAAACATAATTGTGAAATAGAATATCCCAATGCTTCATCTGCTTGTGCAAAACGCTCTCTTACGATAGGATACGCTTCGTACAAATCTTTCAACATACCCACTTTTTGAGACCCTTGACCAGGGAATACAAATGCTGTTTTCATAAGGCTTCCTCCTGCTTATCGGATAACAGATTTTAAGTTCAACATTACTTCTTCTGCTTCACGAACAATATCTTGAATGATTGTTGCGCAAGGTTTAATGTCAGTCAACATACCTGCAATTTGTCCAATCATAACGGAACCGTTTTTAGTTTCCCCTTCAATGGCAGCTTTTCTAAGTGTACCAGCACCTAGATTTTCAAGAGCTTCTTTTGGTGCGCCACTGAACTCAAGGGATTGATATTTACGAGCTAATAAATTCTCAATGATACGAACTGGATGACCTGTTGTCAAGCCGGTCATCACTGTGGAACGATCTTTTGCTTTCAATACAGCTTCTTTATAGTTTTCATGGGCAATACATTCTTCAGATACTACGAAACGAGAACCCATTTGAACTGCACTAGCGCCCAATGCTAAGGCTGCTGCCATACCACGACCATCTGCAATACCACCAGCTGCAATAACAGGTACGTCCACAGCATCTACGATTTGAGGGATTAAGCACATAGTTGTAATATCTCCTACGTGACCGCCAGACTCAGTACCTTCTGCAATGACTGCATCGATACCGCCACGAAGTAAACGTTTCGCTAATAATACAGAAGCTACTACGGGAATTACTTTTGTACCGATTTCTTTGAAAGCTGGTACCCATGCGGATGGATTACCTGCTCCAGTTGTGATGACTGGTACGCGTTCTTCTAAAGCAACTTCCATAACTTCATTCACAAATGGAGACATTAACATAATGTTACAACCATATGGCTTGCTTGTGCGTTCTTTTAATTTATGAATTTCTGCACGGAATACATCAGGAGGCATATGTCCTGCACCAATAATTCCCAAACCACCTGCTTCAGATACAGCAGCTGCTAATTCAGCTGTACCTAACCAAGCCATACCACCTTGAAGAACGGGATACTCTATCCCTAACAAATCACAAATATCAGTCTTAATCATCTTTTCCTCCTTAGCACCATTTCATTACTAGACTTGCCCAAGTTAATCCTGCACCAAATCCAGCAACGGCAAGATTATCACCTTTTTGCAATTTTCCTGCACGCACTGCTTCATCTAAAGCAATCGCAATGGATGCTGCTGATGTGTTTCCATACTTAGGTAAATTAATAAATACTTTATTTTCTGTCAGATGCAAACGATCTGCTGCAGACTTGATAATACGAGTATTCGCTTGATGTGGAATGAAGAAATCTAATTCTTCCACTTTCATATTTGCCATTTCTAGCGCTTTCAATACAGTTTTGCCCATTGTTTTTACAGCAAATTTATATACTTCTTGTCCATTCATATGAATGAAGGTAAGCCCCTCTTCACGACGCTCTGTGGTCGGTGGCAATGCCGTACCTCCAGATGGAATACATAGATGCATTCCGCCACTTCCGTCAGCCCCCATATCCATACCGAGCATACCATAGCCTTCTTCTACTGAAGATACTACAGCGGCTCCAGCACCGTCACCGAAAAGAACACATGTATTGCGATCTTCCCAGTTTACTACACGAGATAATACTTCAACACCTACTACAAGCACATTTTTAAACAATCCAGCATTGATATAAGAACTAGCTGTAATCAAAGAGTATACATATCCTGAGCAAGCTGCAGATAAATCAAAGGCTGCTGCTTTTGTAGCGCCTAAATTAGCTTGGACTAAGCATGCTGTAGATGGAATTGCCATATCGCCTGTTAATGTGGCAACAATGATACAATCGATATCTTCTGCTGTTAACTTAGCAGCTTCTAAGGCTTTTTTTGCCGCTTCTGTAGCCATATCTGAAGCATTTACACCTTCTGGTGCAATTCTACGTTCTTTAATGCCGGTTCTTTCTTGAATCCAAGCATCGCTAGTATCTACCATTTTTTCTAAGTCTGCATTTGTAAGAACTTTTTCTGGCACATAGCTACCGGTACCAATAATTCCGACTGGCTTATTCAGCATTGTCATATGTTAGGGTCCCTTCTTCTTCAATACTTGAGGAAATATGTTCAATTAATTTCCGTTCTACTAGATCTCCAGCAATTTTAATTGCTGTCATAATTTCCTTAGATTTGGAGCTACCATGGCAAATGATAAATACACCATTTACCCCTAATAGAGGTGCTCCGCCATTTTCTGTGTGATCTAGTCGTTTTTTTATTTTCTTAAACACAGGAACAACCAATAAGGCTCCTAGTTTAGAGATAATGCTACTTTGTTTGATGCCTTCTTTTAGAATATCTTGTACCACAGATACAAGACCTTCTGCAAATTTAAGCACCACATTACCTACAAATCCATCACATACTACTACATCTACCGTTCCTTTTGGAATATCACGGCCTTCCACATTCCCTTTAAAAGGGATTGTTTTTAGTTTTTGTAGTAACGGATAGGTTTCTAAGACAACTTCATTTCCTTTAGTGGATTCTTCACCAATATTTAACAAGCCCACAGTTGGGTTAGGTTTACCAAGTAACAACTGCGCATAGTTATATCCCATGATAGCCCCTTGCACTAGATGTTTTGGCTTACTATTCGCATTAGCACCAGAATCTAGCATAATTGTCACGCCATTCGCTGTTGGTAATGGTGTAGCAATACAAGGGCGCTCAATCCCTTTGATTCTTCCCAGACCTAATAGAGCCGCTGCTACGGCTGCTCCAGTACTACCTGGTGCAATCACCGCATCACATACCTTTTCACGAACTAAACGTGTAGCCACTGCAATGGACGCATCTTTTTTCTTGCGCAAGGCAATACTGGGATGCTCATGCATTTCTATGACTTCACTAGCATGATGAATGGAAATTCTTGGATTCTCCAGTTCACCTTCTGCTTCCAAAATTTCTTTTATTTTACTTTCATCACCGACAAGCACGATATCCATAGTATCGTATTCGTGCACAGCGGCAATAGAGCCTAAGACTATTTCGAGGGGGGCAAAATCGCCACCCATAGCATCTACTGCAATCTTCATAATTCACCCTTATTCTATCACAGATTCCATAATAAATTTAGCGCGAAACACTTCTTTTATGGTATCTTTGATTGTTACTTTTATAAAGAATTTTTCTCCTCGTTGTCGCACTAATTCAGCTTTTGCCGCTAAATTTACATCGCTTTTAACGAGACTCTTATATTTAATATTTCCAACTCCAGCAATCATTGTAGGAACCCCTACAATAGCTCTTGCCAACGAGTTAGCCTGGGCGTATAAATATTGTGCCTCCACATAGCCTGATCGATCTAGCATCTCTTTCGTAGTGCGAAGAACACTGATGCCATATTGTCCTACTGCTAAATCAATGACATCTCCTACTACATCTGCCCGATCAATATGCTGTCTTTCATCAGAATGCTCCTGTGCCATTGCCTTAATCCGTTCACGTAACTCAGGAATGCCTAATGCCAAACGATCCAATCGAATGGTCGGAACACTAACTCCAAAATATGTGGCCAATTCCTCATCCGTCGTGAAGGGACTTATATTCAGTTTTTCGCGCAATAACTGTTGTCGTTCTTCCTTCTTTATACGACTCATATAACCACCTTTTATGACCAAGTAATAATACTTCCATACAATTATACTCTAAAATGATAATAGTATGCAAGCTTTTCTTGATTCCTATGCAAAATATGCATACTTATTTGAGAATGGTAAGTTGTCCTCTATTGCTTATCACTCGAATGGGCGCAGTTGTATCTGTTGCATTAGGCCTACGATCTACTATTTTTACATACCCCTGCAATACATCTACTACAATAGGTTCTGTATCTTCTTGGTAAATAGTACCTGCCGTTTCTGGCGTATCACCGCCGATTAATGTTTGAATATGACTACCTGTAAAAGTATATCCTTTGCCAGTTGCTAGCAGTAATTCTTCATGTCCACTGCGATGTCGCTTAGCTCCTATCCATCGATTATGCCACGTTGCCTGATTTTTCAATTCTAGTGTAACACCAGACTGATGAGGGTTATTTCCACTTTCAGCAAATTCATTTAAAGCCCCACCAGTCCAATTGGAGTCCTTTGTGCCAAGATTCATCGCAATATAGGAGCCATGACGACCTGGATTAGGGTTCAACCCATAATTTTTGTTAAGCACACCAAGATTACCCGTCACTTGTACTGTCGGATACTGATCAACCTGCTCCACAGAAGAAATCGTTGTGCTTGTATAGGTATCAGCTAATCGGTTAGTACCAATGCCAATGCTACCTTCTTCGACAATAGCAGCATACACATCTGCCTGCTTAAATGGCACAGTTTCAATTTTCACAGGACCGTCCAACGTAATATAACTATCTTTATTAGCCTGCACGCCATTACCAACAGCACGAATCACCGTTGGACCATGAACCACAACTTTCGTATCGTACTTAGGATCATTAATCTGTTTTCGTCCAAAGCCTGCATAGATACCGCTCATGTAATAATGTGCCATTTCATCAGCTTGGTCATAAGGATGAGCATTACTTAGATCTACTTGCAAGCCCTTGTAGACAGTTAACTTAGTACCATCCAATACATAAATACCAGTTACATTATGGTGCTTTTGCTGCACCGTGTCATACCCTACACCATTTACCTTAATATGCAGTCCCTCTGGATAGTTGAGTACCTCATGGTATTTGCGCATCGCCACAGCTCGCCCCGCTGTGCTTACCTCAATGAGCTCTGGTTGCGTCACAACCTGTTGAAAGCCTACCTCTGCCGACGCTCCATACACAAATGGTACAGTGCTCAAACATGCCATAACAAGTCCTGCTAGTACATTTCGCTTATAATTCATACATACTCCCCTTACGAATCACTTGGACCTCTACTATGAATATCTTTATATCCTCTTTAGTATACCATTGGTAAGAGCCATTGCCTATGGTAGTGCTATTCCAATTGGTCATACAACATCTAGTAGGTAACAAAATGAGACGCCCCTCCTCGGAACGTCTCATATTATTAATATTATAGTTGTATTAGAATTTGAATTTCATACTTGCAGAATATGTGCGGCCTGCTGTGGCTTCATCATCAAAGAAAATGCGATCAAATACATTTTGTACTCCAAATTGGATCGTCGTTTCTTTTGATAATTTATAATTCACAGAGAGATTCGAGATAACATAGCTATCCCGTGAACCATATTGTCCCGTAACCTCATCCACTGATTGTCGACGGCTTATATATTGAGTATCGAAAAGAGCATTCCATTTTGAGCTCGTGTATTCAACCCCAGCATGGATGATATGTTTAGGAATATCAAAATTAGTTTCTTCATATGCCTTAGCATTAGTTTGCGGAATAGCATTATGATTTACCCGTCCTGTTTGCCATGTGTAATTGCCAAACACTGACCACTTTGGAGACAATTGATGACGAAGTTCTAGTTCCACGCCACGACGAGTTTCAGAGTCTACATTACTGTACATTTTGTAATCAACTTTTTTATTTTTATAATATGTTACAAATTTCACTTTATCTTTTGTGTTTACATAGAATCCTGTTATACCCAATGTAGTCTTCGTATCCCAAGATTTTTTCAATCCAACTTCAAAAGTATCTGACTTTTCTGGATTTAAATCTGGGTTCGCTTTCACAGTACCACTATAACGATAAACTTGACTTAATGGCGGTGGATTAAAGGAGTGTCCATAGGATGCATATATATTTAAAGAGTCTGTTACATAATGTTCTACACCAACTTTAGGGCTCCACTCTGTATATTTACCTTCTCCATGTTGTACTGTATCATATTGTTTCTTATCTTCATTATATGTAATATGCTGACCATCAAATTTTTTGAATTGATCCACACGAAGTCCCGTATACACAGCCCAATCATCATTTGGACGATACGTATCTTGTAAGAATAACGCTATATTACGAGTAGTCCCTTTATTCACTTCATAAACCCCATCTGGATACGTCGTAGAATCATAAGAACTATGGTCTCTCCAATTGGTTAAATCTCTACGTGTTTGATCAAAACTTTCTTGTTTCCAGTTAAGACCAGCTACAACAGTATGTTTTCCTATATGTTCCCATATTTTTTGAGTATCAAAGTTAATTGTTTTTCCTGGATAGAAGGAATCATCTCCAGGTCCGTTATAGTCCGCTGTCTTAGGGTTATTTGGACTAGAAAATCCATCTTTCTTACGATCTAATATATTGAAAGAGGCCTGTATTTTATTAGCGTCATTTTTATATTGTAAACCATGAGAATGATATTCTCGTAATCCATCATACCCTAAATATCTATATGTTTTTAGTTCTACTCCCTCATTGTCATTTACTTTTACAATACCAGCAAATACAGGTTTCCCCTTTTCTGTAATTGTACTCATAGGATTCTTATACACATATGTGTTATTAGTATATAAATAAGAATATGTTAGGGATTCCTTATCTCTCAATTTCACAGTTGCATAAACAGACAAGTTTTTATTATTGAAAGCTTTATCTCCACGACTACCTAACAAATAGTCACCATCCTTTGTTTGCGGAATAGGCGTATCTGGAGTAATTGTTTTATCACCCGCTTCTAACTCGTATGCACCTCCTACGATAAAGAACCCTGGGAATCCACCTGTCCTACGTTGTTCTGCAGAAACGCCTACAGATACACGATCAGTTACGCGCGCATCAAACCCTAATTCATTATTCCATGTGCCATGGGAGCTATGTCCCATTTGTCCATGCCAATGAATATCTCGTACAGATTCTTTAGGTGCTACTTGTTTTGTTTGAATGCTAATAACACCGGCTACACCTCTACCACCATAAAGTGAGGAACTAGCACCTCGCACCAATTCAATACGATCAATCGTATGTACTGGAATCGCTTCCCAATCTACGCCATTATTAAAAGTATTATTCATTGGTACACCATTAAGCAATACTAATATATTAGTAGAACCAAAGCCACGAATTTGTAAACCACCATTCCCAACTTGACTTTTATATACACCTGGTAATAGTTGTAACGCATCTGCTACAGTATCCACCCGTTTGGCTTCAATATCTTTTTGTGTCACTACAGATACTGAGCTAGGTGTTTTAGCAATGTCTTCCATCGTCCGTGTAGCTGTTACTGTCACTGTTGGCAACATAACGGTTTCCTCTGCTGCAGAAGTATCCACTGCCTGTACCGCTTGACTCGTCATAGCAGACAAAATCATGGACAATAACGCTAATTGTGCCTTACCTATTTTTGTTTTCATACGTACTCCCCTTTTCTATACTAAAAACAAAATATCCTATTTTATAGTATAGCACTAATTTTCATCATTGAAAGTCATCATACAATGAATATTAGTTATTATAAAAAATGAGACATTCATATAATGAATATCTCATTTTATAGACTCCTATATACGGTTAGAATTTGAATTTCATACCTACATTATACGTACGGCCACCTGTTGCTTCTTTAGCGTAATATTCACGATCGAATAGGTTTTGTACACTGAATTGCAAGGTAGCTTCTTTGGACACTTTGTAATTCACGGACGCATTAGTCAAGAAGTACGCATCTTCTGACTCTGGCTCGCCACCGGCGGTATCTTTGCTGTTGCGGGAGCTTACGTATTGCATATCCCATAAGGCATTCCACTTGCCACTATTGTATTCAAAACCACCATGGAATAGGTGCCTTGGAATTTCAAAGTTTTGTTCTTTTCCATCACTTTGATCTGTATTGGCCAAAGCTTTACTTTCTATATATCCCATTTGCCATGTATAGTTTCCAAAGACAGACCATTTGTTAGACAACTTGTGACGAAGTTCTAATTCTACACCACGGCGTGTTTCTGATCCTATATTGATATACTTTTTGTAATCCTCAGTGCCATCCGCTTTTTTAAATGTAACATATTGAATTTTATCCTTTGTATTCACATAAAAGGCTGCTACGTTTAATTTTGTACTTTCATTCCAAGATTTTTTCAAACCAAGTTCAAAAGTATCAGAATGTTCTGGATCTAACTCTGGATTTGCATGAATAGGAGTTTTAGATGTTTGACCGAAGCGGTACACTTGGTACAAGGTTGGCGGTGCAAAGGAGTGACCATAGGATGCATAGACGTTGGTAGAATCATCAAGGTATCTTTCTACAGACAACTTAGGGCTTAACTCCGTGTAAGATCCATCATTATGATGTACGACATCGTAGGACTTTGTTTTCTTATTGTACTCCCCGTGGGACCCATCGTACTTTTTAAAATGATCTAAACGAAGCCCGGCATAAATAGCCCAATCATCGTTAGGGCGATACGTATCTTGTAAAAAAACTGCCATCGTGCGAGATGCCCCTGTATTCGTTTCACTCACACCGTTAGGGAATACCTTAGTATCTTTAGAGTTTTTATCACGCCAATGTTGCAAAGAAATCTTTTCTTGATCAAACCGCTCTTGTTTCCAATTCAATCCCCCTACAATTTGATGTTTTCCTTGAGTCTTCCATGCTTTTTGCACATCTAGATTGTACGCTTTGCCTGGATAGAAGGAGTGAGAACCTGGCCCTTCATAATCTCCTGAAGTTGCTTTTGTTGGCACAGAATAGCCATCTTTCTTTTTATCTAAATAGCCCAAGGAAACCTGTAATTTGTTCGCTTCATTTTTATATTGCAAACTATGAGAATGATATTCTCGCTCTGCATCATGACCTAAGAAACTATTGCCATTAAGAGATACATATTTTTTATCACTAACCTTGATATCCCCTGTAAAAACGGTCTTTCCATTTACTGTAACCGCACTGATTGGATTGTGGTAAGAGTACTTATGGTTCGCATATACATAGCGATAGGTTAGCGTTTCTTTGTCGCCTAGGTTCATCGTAATATAAGCAGACAAATTCTTATTATGCAAAGATTTATCCCCACGATTCCCTACCACATATTTACCACTTGTCAACTGTTTTAATGGCGTGTCAGGAGATACAGCTTTTACATCTCCTTTGATAGCCTTACTTTTTTCCGTCACAAAAAATCCTGGGAATCCATTTGTGCGACGTTCTTCTGCAGATACACCAATAGCTACCTTATCCGACACGCGAGCATCAAAACCTAGCTCATTGTTCCAGGTGCCATAAGTCCCACCATTGACCTTACCATGCCAATGAATCCCTTGACGATTTGCCTTCGGTGCCACTTGTTTCGTTGTAATACTTAATACACCTGCTACCCCTTTACCACCATACAAGGAGGAACTAGCACCACGCACCAATTCAATTCGATCGATGGAATGCACGGGAATCACTTCCCAGTCCACCTTATTATTGAAAGAATTATTCATCGGCACGCCATCAACGAGTACCGATATATTTTTAGAATCGAATCCACGGATTTGTATTTCACCTGCCGAAGCTTGACTTTTATACACCCCTGGTAATAATTGTATCGCATCTGCAACTGTATCCACCTTGCGATTTTCAATATCCTTCGCTGTCACCACAGACACAGAACTAGGCGTTTTTGAAATATCTTGTAAGGTTCTCGTTGCCGTTACCGTTACATCTGGCAAGGTCACCGTTTCTTCTACCGCTTGCGCATCATGAGCATACCCTGTATAACTGCCCAACGCTACCGTAACCATAGATAATAATAGTAACCGCGTTGCATTTCGTTTCACTTGTTTCATTCGTACTTCCCTTCTTACTATAAAACAAACATCAAGTTTCCTATTAGTATACCATTCATTTTCAATATTGCAAATCATTTTGTGAAAATATCTTCATATATAACAAAAAAGCGGCCGAAGCCGCTTTTTGTAAATACGTAAAATTATTTACGTAAGCCTAATTTTTCTAAGATCGCACGGTAACGTTCGATGTCTTTACGACGAAGGTAGTCAAGCATGTTACGACGTTGACCAACTAATTTTAAAAGACCACGACGGGAATGATGATCTTTTTTGTGCTCTTTTAAATGCTCAGTTAAGTATACAATGCGGTTAGTTAAAATCGCGATTTGTACTTCTGGGGATCCAGTGTCACCTTCGTGAACAGCAAATTCTTTAATAATAGCTGCTTTAGCTTCTGTAGTTAACATATTTCATGTCCTCCTAAAAATTACAATTCCATAGGCCAAAGTAATGGGCGGAGACTCAATTACCTCGCCTAGGTTAATACACCGGTATCTATAATACTATACTTTCATATAAATGTAAAGTATTTATCCTAACATCATGCGGTCACTGAGGGTATTTTCGCTAGCTACTTCAAAGCGCTCTAATAAATCTTGTACCGTTAAGCTAGCCTTCTCTTCTCCTCGTACATCATAGATAACTTTACCATTATCCATCATGATCAAGCGATTGCCGAATCGTAAGGCATCACGCATGTTATGGGTAATCATCAAGGTAGTCAAATGATGTTCTTTTACCAATTCATCTGTGAGCTGCAATACTTTTTCTGCCGTTTTCGGGTCTAAGGCTGCCGTATGTTCATCTAGCAACAGCACTTCCGGTTTCAACATAGTGGCCATCAACAAAGTAATGGATTGACGTTGACCACCACTTAATAATCCCATACTGGATGACAAACGATTTTCTAAACCCAAATCCAAACGAGCTAATTGCTGTTTAAATAATTCTCTTTCATTTTCTTTAAAAGCCCAAGACAATCCCATTTGTTTACCACGGCGTAAGGCAAGGAGCATGTTCTCCTCAATTTGCATATTGCCAGCTGTGCCCAACATAGGATCTTGGAAGACACGACCAATGTATTTGGCCCGTTTGTATTCCGCCATGTGAGTGACGTCTACATCATTAATATGCAATGAACCTTCATCGACGGAGAATACACCGGCAATGGAGTTCAACAATGTACTTTTACCAGCTCCATTACCACCGATAACAGTCACGAAATCTCCATCTTCTAATCGTAAATCAATGCCACGAAGAGCAATTTTTTCATTCACAGTGCCTTTATGGAAGGCTTTCACAATTCCTTTTAATTCTAACATGTGCGCACCCTCCTCTTAACCACGACGAAATTTACCTTGCCACGTTGGTAAGGATAGAGCTAAGGCTACTAAGATAGCAGTAAATAATTTTAAATCATTTGGAGGCATACCTAGGTATAGTACAGTAGCAATAACAATACGGTAAATAATGGAACCAAATACGACTGCCACGAGGCTCAATACAAAGGATGAGTTACCGAACAGTTTGCGCACTACCGAGGAAGAAGCAAATAATACTTCTCCAATAATAACTGATGCGAGGCCGATAACGATGGTTCCTACGCCCATACCGATATCCGCAAAGCCTTGAGATTGAGCAATTAACGCACCCGACACCGCTACAAAACCATTTGATAATAGTAATCCAAGAACAATCATGGAATCTGTGTTTACCCCTTGGGCACGAATCATTTGTGGATTTACCCCAGTAGCGCGGATAGATGTGCCTAGTTCAGTACCGAAGAACCAGAATAAGAATAATCCTACTACCACCGTTACCACTACACCAATAATAGTCAATGCTACCGCATTGGAAATACCCATGCTATGAATGGCGGAGTACACCGTATCCATGCGCAATAAGGAGATATTTGCTTTCCCCATAATATGTAAGTTCACAGAATACAAGGCAATCATGGTTAAGATACCAGCTAGTAATGCAGGAATTTTTAATTTGGTGTGTATCCACCCTGTTACAGCTCCGGCAATCATACCACCAATACCTGCAACTATCACTGTGATCCAAGGGTTCACACCCATGGTAATCAATACTGCAGAAATAGCAGCTCCCATAGGGAAACTACCTTCTACTGTTAAATCAGCTACATCTAAAATTCTGAAAGTAATAAACACACCCAATGCCAACAATGCCCACAATAGGCCCTGTGCAATGGTACTAATAATTAAGTTTGTCATAGATCCTCCTACTCGGGGTTGCCCCCACTACTATACTACTGTTGTCGCAATGACTCTGGAATCTGGATATGCAAGCGATCCGCTTCGTCTTGATTGAATACAAATTTAATAGGCTCTTGCATCTCGATTGGCATGCTATCCGGTGTGCTTTCACCACGAAGCACACGGGCCGCCATATGTCCAGTTTGAACTCCTAATCTATAAAAGTCTACAGAATAGGCTGCTAGTCCACCTGTTTTTAACCATGTCTCATCAGAGGGAAACACTGGTACGTTAGCGCTACTAAATATAGTGACGATGTTTGCATAGGATGAAGCAATGATATTATCTGTTGGAAAGTACACTGCATCGATACCCATAATAGCTAATTGATTCGCCGCCTGCGGCACATCATTCACGTTGGATACGGTAATTTCCACTAATTCCATACCATATTTCTGTGCTTCTTTTCGAAAACTCTCTGCTTGTAATTGTGAATTCACTTCACTAGATGAATAAATAGTACCGATTTTTTTCGCATTCGGCAATATTTGATGCACTAATTCCACTCGTTTTTCCATAGGCACCATATCTGTGGTACCCGATACATTACCACCTGGATGTTCATCACTATCCACTAGTCGTGCTGTGGTAAAACTCGTAACCGCCGTTCCTAACACCGGAATATCCTTCGTAGCATTCGCCATAGCCTGTACCGCTGGAGTTGCAATAGCCACTACTAAATCGGAATTACGGGCCACAAATCGTTGGGCAATGGTGTTGAGGTTCGATTGGTCTCCTTGAGCATTTTGATGGTCAAGAATCACATTATCTACAAATCCCTCTTCCCGTAATCCATCTACAACACCTTTGTTGGCTGCATCTAGTGCGGGATGCTCCGCTAATTGCAAGATACCTACTCGGTACATCTTGCCTCCTCCTGGTGCTTCTAGTGAAGATTCATGCCATAGTAAGAATCCCACCAGACAGACCACCAACAGGGCCAGTCCTTTTTTCCACATAAAAATCTCCTTTCTACTATACTACATTGGTAACCTCGCGCTACCGCCTACAGTCTTTCTATGGGAAAGATATAGAGATTATACCACATGTGAAAGTAATAGAAAATATATAAATTAAAATTTCTATAGAATCTAATGTCGTCTCGATACATCATCTACACAGATAAACAAAACGACTAGATTATTACAATCTAGTCGTTTATCTTTAATTCTACTATTTACGTACTAATGCGATATGCACCATACCGATAAGGAAACCGATAATGGACGGCACAATCCAGCCCATACCGATAGAAGCAAATGGAAGCATTCCGTAATATGGCAACGCCCACTGTACAAATCCAGATTGATTGATAAATGCTGGTGCTGTTGCCATAGCATCACCTAATGCCGCAAATAGGGCAAAGGCTGTTGTCCACGCATACACAGCTTGTCTACCTTTGAAAATAGGTGCTGCAAAGGATAACAAGATGATTGTAATAGACAATGGATACAAGAACATCAACACAGGGATAGCTAATTCGATGATTTTTGTTAAGCCTACGTTAGCAATTAAGAAACCCACTGCTGTTGTTAAGTATGCATAACCACGGTAACCCAATGTGTTTGGGAACATTTCATCAAAAGTTTCACCACAAGCACCAATCAAACCTACGCAAGTTTTTAAACATGCTAGTGTAACAATGATGGCCAACAAGATAGCCCCTACATTGCCGAAGTAAAATGCATTCATTTGCGCCATGGTAATACCACCATTTTTAGCAAGGCCTAATGTTGTGACACTTGTAGCACCACTGTAGGCTAAGAAACCGTAGATAACAGCCATAATAGAGCATGCCACGAAGCCTGCTTTTACAAGTCCCATAGCAATGTCCTTAGGTTCTGTGACCCCCACACCTTGTAAGGCACGGATAACGATGATACCAAAGGCTAACGATGCCAATACGTCAAGTGTATTATAGCCTTCTGTAAAACCTTTGAAGAACGCATGGGTAGCATATTCCCCTTGTGGCGCTACTGATGCGTAATCTCCCATTGGCATAACCACTACAGTGATTAATAAAATGCTTAGGAATACTAAGAATAATGGCGTTAACACTTTACCAATGTATGTCATCAATTTTCCTGGATTCAAGGAGAACAAGATAGCAATAATAAAGAACACTGCAGAAAATACACCTAAGGCAAGATCAGGATTGACACTGCCAAGGAATGGTTCAAATCCGATTGTATAGGATACTGTACTCGTTCTTGGGATAGCAAATGCTGGCCCAATCGTGATGTACAATAACAAGGTAAAAATTTTACCATAGGTCGGGTGTACACGACTTACCAAGTCTTGTAAGCCATTACTACGAGACACACCCATAGCGACAATACCCAAGAATGGTAGTCCAATAGCTGTCGCTAAAAAGCCTAAAATAGCTGGCCACAACGCTTGACCTGCTTCTTGTCCTAAGTGAACAGGGAAAATTAAGTTTCCTGCTCCGAAGAACATCCCGAATAACATAGTTCCAATAAAGGCTACAGAACCCCAAGATAATGTTTGATTCATCACTATTCCCCCTTACATAATGATTTTTAATACATCTAGTACTTCATTTGGCAACTCATCTTTTGTTCCTTTTAATTTTTCAATGTAATCGTAGCGGAACTCAAATGCTTTGTGCAAAATATGATGGTACTCACGAACTGTAAAATCTGGTTCAAAACCTTCAACTTTTACATATTCTAAGTTTTCATATTTATAGAACGGTTCAAAGTTAAGGCTACCCTCAACCAAACCTTCTAACAAGCCTAATGTTACTTCTTTTGGAATTTTTTTGTCCAAGAAGAAGCCCGTATTCATAATGTAGCAATCTACACCAGATTGAGTGAATAGTTTTTTGTAACTTTCATAATCGGTACGTAAAGAATAGGTACGGAATGGATTAGCATAGGGTTCAATCACCAATGCATTAGGATCTACATTAGCATCCAATTTTTCTGCTGTAGAACGACGTGTTGCCAAAGTAGCTCCCATAGTAGCCGCTAAAATTGGATCATCAACTTTTAAAATTGGTGGCAATGTTTTATCTTTCATCAACCACACGATAGCATTCACTGGGTCTTTTACAAAGTTCACACGATTATCTGTCCAGAATTGTGATTTAATAGCACGACCATTGTTATTGCGCACATCTTCTGCTAACACAACTTTGTTACCATCTTCATCTAAAGTAACACCCACATTTTGCAATGTTAATAGGTATTTATTAGCAGGATGTTCCACTGGATAGTCTTGCATTTTATCAAAATATGTTGGTTCTAAGGCAATGGAAGACAAATCGTCTGTATGAATGATATAGGCATCATCATGTAATACAGAAATATCATATCGTCCACCATGCTGTTCATGAGTCAATGTAGATTTACCAGATCCTGATAACCCAAATACGCCAATCGTATAAGAAGAACCATCTTTTAAATTGTATCGTTTCATGCCACCATGGCATGCCACATAACCATAACGATTTGCCAAGGACCATCCTAATGTAAGAGTACCTTTTTTATGTTCCCCAAAATAACGCATACCTAAAATCATAGCACAGTTATGAGCAGGGTCAAAAATAGCCAGTCCACCTGGATGTCCTTCTACCACATAATCTGGATCAGAGTAAATAAAAATATCCCCTTCTGGAATCTCTTTACTACCTCTATAAAAGGCTTTTACTTCCTCATTGAAAAATTGGAAATTAATAGCCCAAGAATATAGGATCGATGCGTGCTCTTTAGGAATCATCAAGTGCGCACGAGCAGTAAAAGCTTCATCCAAACCTACGATAGCTTGCGCTGAAATCCATTCTTTATGACGGCTATCATATACTGCATCCCGCGCAATATCACATAATTCTACTTCATTAATACCTTCATCGCCAATAATACGGCGAGCTTTTGCATAACGACCTGTTGTTTTACCATTATTTGTAACTAATACTTTGGCATCTTGCGGTAAACCTTGCTCTTCCGCACGGTATACGGGCATATCTAATACAACGACCCCAGGTTCTTTCGTGGCTAAATCATAAGCCTGTGCAATAGACTTCACCGGTGTTACATTATTTCCATAAAAAGCAGTTTCTATGGTACTTCTTAATTTGGAAAAGAGCGGATTCTCTTTAATTTCGGAATGTTTCCATTTTAATCTTGTTGCCATATGTTCCTCATTAATTCTAACTTACTATACTTATGCATATTCTTATATTCTAACATTTAATTAAGTATTTCACAATATGAGACCAATCATATATACTGCATCAGTCTAGCAAATACAGGCCTCTGTGATATGTATCACAATGTATTTTTACTATGCGATGAATAGTTATGAAAAAACGGATATCACAAGGCATTCACCTCACAATATCCGTTGATTCTATACAACTAAGATCTATGATTCATAATATAATCAATATCTAAGTCTTGCAAATACAATTTAAATGCCTCAGCCAACTGTGGATTTCGTAAGCCGTATTCTACAGTCGCTTTTAAATATCCTAATCGATCGCCTATATCATAGCGCACCCCTTCATAAGAGTAAGCTAAAATTCTTGAGGAAAGTCTAGCAATCGCGTCGGTCAATTGAATTTCATTGCCCGCCCCTTGGGGAGTTTTTTCTAATTCATCAAATATATCTGGCGTCAAAATATAACGACCTAATACCGCCAAGTTCGATGGGGCATACTCAAGTGGTGGCTTCTCCACCAAACCTGCTACTTCGTACACATTCGGTTCGATTTCACTACCTGACACAATACCATAGGAGCTAACTTTTTCTGGAGCTACAAATTGAGTTCCTAAAATTGTTACGCCATCATGGGCATAATGACAATCAATTAATTGCTTCAAGCACGGTCTTTGTGGGTTATAGACCACATCATCCCCTAATAGAACAGCAAATGGCTCATCCCCTATAAAAGACTTCGCACAATAGATAGCATCACCCAATCCACGGGCTGTTTTCTGACGAATGTAATGAACTTTAATATTCGCCAAATTTCTCACCATATCAAGATGTTGTTGCTTACCTTGTTGTTGCAATAATTGCTCTAACTCCACACTAGTATCAAAATGATCTTCAATCGCACGCTTATTGCGTCCCGTAATAATTAGAATATCTTCAATACCTGAATCGATAGCCTCTTGCACAATATATTGTATTGTTGGTGTATCCACAATAGGCAACATCTCTTTCGGCTGTGCCTTAGTGGCTGGTAAAAAGCGTGTACCAAAGCCTGCCGCTGGAATCACTGCTTTTCTAACTTTTTTCATGGTTTCCCCTTAGATTAAAAATCTTTCGCTACCAATGTATATTCCCATTTCTTTTGTTTTGTACGATATGTCAAGGATCCTTCAAAGGAATGTAAATCACGATGCCATGTAAGATCTACATACCGTAACTCATGAGTCTGCATATCTCGTTGTATCTGTACACTAAAGCGATCTAATCGAGTAGCTTGTACACTTAGCCCATAGTATAAATTATACTTCACATCAATTTGATCAAATGGATATGGAGAGTCGGCTGAGACAGATACATTACTTTGACGATATCCAGCCCAAGCTTTCACACGAGGTCCTAGGTTGGTGTTGGCAGCTACACCCCAATATGGCATAGAACGAACCGACGAATTATATCCGTAGTAGTCACGTTGGTAACCACCATAGAAGGTAACCTCTGTATTAGGCCCTATATGAACTGGGTCATGAGATACTTCACCATACATCTTAGCATGAGTTCCCTTGATATGACCTTCATACCATTTACCATAGCTAACACCACCACGAATAGTCACAGGAGTGCTACCAAGATGATACGCATGCGTATCTACCGATAATTCAGGCTTCTTCTCGACCCATACTTTTTTCGCATTTAATGTAGCTGACTCGCGACTATACGCTATTTTTGCTTCCCCCCAAGGCAAGAAATGAACATATCCAAAGGATGGTTTAAACCCAATATGAGTTCCCCAAGTATAATGTAAGAAAAGTTCCCCATGTTTAGATACTGGATAATCAATTTTACCATTTAAACTCAATCCATCAGAAGAATTATATTTCGGTCTTGGTACAAAGGAAAATACGCTCACTTGTCCTTGTTTATCTTGACGCAAAGACACCGTATATTTATTTACAGAAATAATCCGTTTATTTTTAATATAAAAACTTGCATTATGAATGACTGCTTTATCTCCAGGGAATACCTCTATATAGTCCCCTTCCACACGATAATCAGGTGCCCCTTTAAAAGCAATGGCATGTTTTGTCGTTAACCAACCTTTTTCAATGCGCCCTGTTTTACCATCAAAGTCGCCCACTTCTGCTTTTACCCAATAGGGATCGGCATAGCCAAATACATTTTTTGTATGAGCTGCTCCAGTAGTAGCATTATAGGTAATATGAGAACCTTTTAAGTCCTTTGTATCCCCTTTATCTTCTAAAAAGTGATAGTCCGATACACTTTCATATTGCTGGGTCTTCGTATTACCTTCTAGTCTTTCTGACAATAGTTGTTGATTGCCCCGTTCTACTTCTACAGCGCCATTGGCCCATACACGACCAGTAGTATCGTTATAATACATTTTATCTGCATCAATACGAACTGGTACAGCCGGTTTTTCTACCACTTGTTTGCCTTTTTTTTCAATTGCTTTAACCTGCAAATTGGGCGCATACTGTGTATCTGTAGATACTGTGGAAGTCTTAGGCATTTGCACATACTGAGTTTCGGCAACCTTTGGAGCGGCTTCGAATACTGGGGTCGTAGCATCTACTGTTTGGGCATGACCTTGTGTACATGCCAATGCCGTCAAAATAGCAGCGGCTGTTACAGAATATCTTTTCATGCTCATCTCCTAGTCTTTCTCACGTTTTACAATGATGACAGGTTTTTCAGTTAAAGAATCATCTGGTACCACTTGTACAGGTTCTTCTTTTGCTTTTACAGCAGGAGCTGGCGTTGATTCAGCTACTACTTTTGATGCTGCTACTGGTTCAGCTGCTGCTTTTGGTGCTACCACTGGCTCCACAGGAGCTTTTTGCACAGCTCCCGTATCTACACCATGTACTTCCACCCCAGAAATAGTAACAGAGGATTCAGGCTGTACATACACAAGAGTTCCTACTGGTAAATCAATAGATTTACCTTTTACAAAGAAGCCCCCTACAAGGCCTACAGGTCCTAATAAAACAGCCCCTGCTACAGACGCACCAGCCGCTTTTAGTTCTCCTTTTGTTTTAGACTTAGCTTCTTCACCTTGGATGGCTGTGAAAACTGTACCATCAATACCTTGTAATTTATCAAATACAATGTTTAATTTTGCATTACGTCCAAAAGATCTTGCTTTTGTAATTTCCGTAATATGGCCAATACCTACTGTTCCTTTAGGAATCAACAGAGTTTCCCCATCCATTACATCTTCTGCTACTTTGACATGAACTACATCATCTTTCACATTTTTTTGAGATGTTACTGGTTCTGTTAATTCTAGAGTAAATACTTGATCAGCCCCAATAGTTCCTAGTTTTGTTCGCAATGCTACCTGTGTTCCAAAAATAGATTGCTTTAATTTTTGTACACGACTTTGTAAAGAACCTTTTGCTTCTAGTCCATTCACACTGCGTTCCATTTCGCCAATGCGTTCTACGAGAGAGCCACTATGAACTTCATCATAATACATCCATTCCAAAGCATTGACTTCTTGATGCAACGTTACCTTTGTTCCTTGACCTTCTACAGATGTATACAAAGATTCCACTTGCCCTGTAATACTACCTTGTTGTTTTGTACCATAAATAGTATCTTGTAATTGATGTACTCGATCTGTTAATGCACCTACTTGTACTTTACCATACACAGTACTTTCCAAAGCTTCTGTTTTTTCTAATACTGTGTCTGGTGCAGCCCATACACTTGTTGCTAAAAGAGCAAATACAGCTCCTAATACAGCAGAACGTTTCATAGTATCTCCTCATCTCTACTAACACATAGATAGCACGGGCAAGCCCGTGCTAATCCATTAAATCTTCAAATCTATAATTGCGGATACGCCAACCCCTTGAATGCGATTTGCAGTCGTTGGGTTCGTACTGTCAATCGGTACTAGTCCTTTTACGCGAGCTACGGAATTAAAACTAGCCTCAATTTGTGCTACCGCTTCCACACGTTCCACTTCACTACTAGGTCCTGTTATCTGTGCTGCACCAATATGGCCGCCTTTACCAAGACTGACAATAGGAACTACTTTTGTTGAATAGGTAGTACTCAAATTATTTTGCTTTAATAAATTGTTCAAGAAATTATTAATGGAGTCTCCATATTTATCCACTAGAAAGCCCACGCCTCCCACTTTCAAGGCGCCTCCTAATAAGCTTCCTAAATTGAACGCCTGAGCTTGTTGCACTCCAACAACACCCACAGTGGCTACTGAGAATGCTACCATAGCAGCTACGATTTGTTTTTTCATCGTAATATCCTCCTTTTCCTTTCCATTGTATCAAAAAATAAATTTTTATTCTATACAAAGTATATGAGATATCCATGATTTTTTCATGAAATCTTACATTTTTTTAGCAAATCCGTGGAACTTGGTCTTCTCCGAGCATATCTAACAAACGAATTCCGCCTACTGCCGTTTGTAAACCTACTTTACCAGCATTACCATTCACTATATCACCAATGATGACAGCATCACAACCTTCTGTAAAAGTCCGCATCATCTGCACTACATCATCTGCCACATCAGCACGTACAATGGCAATCATTTTACCTTCATTGGCTAAATACAATGGGTCATACCCTAATACTTGGCATACGGATTGCACTTCCTCACGGACAGGAATGGCGGACTCTTGCAATCGAATCCCCTTTTGAGCAGAATTTGCAATTTCTTGTAATGTGGTAGCCAATCCACCGCGAGTAGGATCTCTAAAAAAAGCAATATTTTTTCCAAATGTTTCCAATAAGGCATGGGACATAGTATGTAAGGGAGCACAATCTGTCTGAATTGTGTCTGGCAAATCTAATCCATACCGAGTTCCCATAACAGCAATGGCATGGTCACCCAAGGTGCCGGATACAATAACTTTCATACCACTTTCAATATAGGGAGTACCTAACTGTACATAGTCTGGTACAATACCTACACCGGCTGTATTGATGTAGATTCCGTCAACAGAACCCTTTTCTACCACCTTCGTGTCTCCTGTAATGATAGAAACACCTGCTTGTTGTGCCATATCAGACATGGTTTGTAGCACCACTTCTAACGTAGGGATAGGCAACCCTTCCTCTAAAATGAGTCCACAAGACAAATACTGAGGAATAGCACCCATCATGGCTAAGTCATTCACTGTACCACATACAGCTAACTTACCAATGTTACCACCAGGAAATATATGCGGCGTCACTACATAGGAATCTGTGCTCATAGCCATACGCCCATTAGTAACGGGAAATACAGCCCCATCATGTAATTCATTTAATATTGGATTAGAAAAATATTTCACAATATATTTGTCCACTAGTTCGTGGCTAAATTTACCACCATTACCATGGACTAACCGAATCCGTTCCATTTATTCCTCCCAAGTCATTCCACCGCTGGAAAAACCGTATTTATACCAAGCTGAACAACTACCTTCTACGGATACCATACAAGCTCCTACTGGATGCTCTGGCGTACAAAGTTTGCCAAATAAAGGGCATGCATCAGGATGAATCATCCCTTGGATAACAGACCCACATTGGCAACCTTTCGGTCCATCACTAGTGGTAAACGGAGGCAATGGTAATTGTACTAATGCATCATAAGCAGACCATTCACCTCGCAACTTTAATCCTGATGCAGGTAAGGTACCAATACCACGCCAACCATCATCAGACGGCTCATACAAGGTATTCATTAATTGTTGTGCTACTGGATTTCCCGTTTTTGCCACCACGGACCGATACGTATTTCCTACATAAAATTTCTTTTCTTTACGTTGTTCTAAAAGATTTACAATGGCTGCTAAAATTTCCACACCATCAAAGCCAGCAATACAACTTGGCATATGATATTCATCAGCTAAGAATTGATACGGCTGTTCTCCAATGATAACGCTTACATGACCTGGCAACAAGAATCCATCAATTTGATGATCTGGATTACTTAATAAAGCGCGTAATGCAGGAGGGACCAATTTATGAGATATCAAGAAAAATACATTCTTGAGTCCCTTTGCATGAACCGCCTGTATTGTAGCTGCTATGACAGCTATAGTCGTTTCAAAGCCAATGCCTAAGAAGATAATCTTCTTATCTGGATATTGTTCACTTAAGGAAAGTACTTCCATTGGGCTATAGATAATCTCAATGTGGGCCCCCTCTTCTTTAGATTGCCATAAATTACCTGTCGTGCCAGGTACTTTCAGCATATCTCCAAAGGTGGCAATCACTACGTCATCTTGAGCTGCATACGCCAAAGCTTGGTCCATGTATTGTTGATCTGTCACACACACAGGACATCCAGGACCACTAATCAGCTCGATGCCTTTTGGTAGCATTTGACGGATGCCTTCACGGAAGATAGCCACGGTATGGGTCCCGCAGACTTCCATAAACCGCACCGTTTCTTCCGGATTATGTAATTCACGAATGCGCTCTAGTAGACTAGCAGCGACCTTCGATTTTTCTGTTAAAGTAATCTTGTTCAAGTTCTTCTAACTCGCGGAATGCCTCAAGGGTCAAACGAGCTTCCTCCTCATCTACAATTTGTACGGCACAGCCCGCATGGACTAATAGCCAATCTCCAATTTTTGCTTCCGGCACCAATAACAGGCTACACTCCCGTTGCACTCCTGTTAATTCTACGGTACCGATGGATTCATTAATATGCACCAACTGTGCAGGTACTGCTAAACACATAGTATCTCCTATCTATTCTTATGACTTCCTAACCACAGTTGACCCAAGGCGATACCGCCATCATTCAAAGGGCTTTGGTTAGGAATGTGGATATGGTACACTTCTAATTCCCGTATCACTCCTTCTAGGAGAATGCGATTTTGGAATACTCCTCCACACAAGACAATATGCGAAATATGTCGTTCTTCACAACATTGTTTCGCCATCTGTCCTATATAATATATCAAAGTTCTGTGAAAGTTTGCTGAGATTTTTGCTACACTTTCACCATCTTTTAATTGTTCTATCACAGATCGTACTAAACTCATTGTATCTAATACCGTTCCGTCCAGCTTCATATCTAGGATAGTGCCCCTCTCTGAAAGCGCCAGTTGCTCTAACTCGATAGCAAGTTGCGCATCATAGAGATGCTCATGGCCTACCCCTAACAAAGACGCTACTGTATCAAATAAACGACCACCGCTAGAAGATCGTATCGTCTGCATATGAGGAATCATTTTCTCAAATAGTTCCCATCCCTTTGGCAGTGTTTTCTTCCACTCTTCTATAACTGTGGGTCCCCCTGATGGATAGATCTGATTCACATACCACAATGCTTGACGCCACGGTTCTCGTACTGCCACTTCACCACCTGGCAAAGGGGCATAACTCAAATGTGCCATACGTTCCATATGCTCTTGATGACAATATAAAAACTCACCGCCCCATAGAGTGCCGTCTGTGCCATATCCTGTCCCATCAAAGCAAATACCTAACACTGGTTCCTGAATATTATACTCTGCCAGTACCGCTGCCACATGGGCATGATGATGCTGCACTTCTATGACAGGTAATTGATGTTTCTCTGCATAGATTCTACCACACTGTGATGTGTAGTAATTCGGGTGGGCATCCACGATGACCTCTGTTGGTTGTAATTGAAATAAGTCTTCATAGCGCTTCGTTGTGGACCATAACAAATCCTGTACTCGTTGATGCTCCATATCTCCCATGTAGGGGCTAAGGATAGCATGAGAACCTCGATTCATCGCAAATGCTGCCTTCATATCTGCACCCATAGCTAGCATAGTTGAACTCTTCTCTAATGCTACTACAGGAATGGATACAGGTACGTATCCTCGGCTACGGCGAATCATGATTGATGTATCATGCACCACTTGTACCACCGAATCGTCTACAGGCGAAATAATCTCCCGATTGTGAGTCAATATATAATCTGCAATGCCCTGTAGCTCTTCCAGTGCCTGTGCATCATCATATAGCACAGGATCACCACTGCGGTTGGCACTGGTCATCACCCACAAAGCATCAGAGGGTATCAAGCTATAATGATACGGTGCATAAGGTAAAAGGATGCCTAATGTTGCCATTCCTAGGGCTACACTAGATGCTACAGTACGCTCTGTTATCTTTTGCAACAATACAATGGGCCTTGCAGGACTCAACAATAGTTCTTCTTCCTTTTCAGATATATGTACATATTGTTTTGCCGTTTCCAAGGACCCTGCCATGACCGCTAATGGTTTTCGAGGTCGTCCTTTGCGCTGACGCAAGGTTTGTACTGCTGTTTCTTGTAACGCATCACACACCAAATGATAGCCACCCACGCCTTTTAGTGCCACGATAGAACCATTTTGTATATGCTTTTGGGCTTGCTCTATCGCATCCAGCCCAGTGGTGAGTACCGTTCCATCTGCGCCTTTCAATGTAAACATGGGTCCACAGTGCTCGCAAGCATTAGGCTCTGCATGATACCGTCGACCTTCTAGGTCGTCATATTCCTTCTGACAGTCTTCACACATAGGGAATACTTTCATTGATGTTGTATCACGATCATAAGGGGTACTTTCAATAATCGTATACCGAGGACCGCAATTCGTACAATTCGTAAACCCATAGTGAAAACGTCGATTCTCAGGGTCCTGTATATCTTGCAAGCACGCCTCACAAGGCGCCATATCAGCGCCAATAAAGGCATGTCCTTTCACACCATGAGAAAGGATAATAGTAAAATCATTCAAAGCCTGTAGTTCTGTCGATTCCATTTGTAAGGTATCAATACGTCCATGCATAGGCAAGTCAGATTGCAATCGTTCTACAAACAGTTGGCAATCTGTATCCATACCTTGTATGTGTATCTCCACACCGCTCGTGTCGTTTCTCACTGTGCCCACTACTCCTATTTCATGAGCTAGTTTAGACACAAAGGGGCGGAATCCTATGCCCTGTACAATGCCCGTTACATGTATGGTATATGCCTTCATAGAACCCGCCTCCCTTCTCTTATATAATTTTAATGATTTTCTTGTCGGATCCCCGCTGCGTCAAGTTCAGCTTGAATCATAATAGCACATTCAATACGTTTTTTCTGTAATTTACATCCCATTTCGTATGGTATGCTAAGGTCTCCACCTAATGTTTCATTATTCGCATGGCAACCGCCAGAGCAGAAGAATTTTGCCCAGCAATTAGCACATGTTTCTTTCGTAAATACGTGAGTGTTTCTGAACTGCGTTGGTATATCGTAGTTTTTCAAACCGTCGAAAACAGTACCAATCACATACCCATCTTTACCTACATATTGGTGACATGGATAAATATCCCCATTTGGTACAACCGCCATATATTCATGCCCTGCTCCGCAACCACGCAAACGTTTTGCCATACATGGTCCACGATACAAGTCCATACGGAAGTGGAAGAAATTAAACTTCTCACCCCAACCAGCTAATTGACGTTCTAAATATAAGTCTGCCAATTTTTCATATTCTTTTTCAATGATTGGCATATCTTCTGGACGCAATACATAAGCGCCGTCTTCTCCTACCACTGGTTCCATAGACAAATGCTCGAAACCTAAGTCGGACATAGCTTCTACGTCTTTGCAGAAGTCTAGATTATTATGCGTATACGTGCCACGTACATAGTATTCACGACCATCACGCTGTTTTACCGCATTGACCAAGTTCTTCGCAACCGTTTGGTACGTATCGCGACCACCTGCACTTGGACGCATGCTATTGTGTACATCTTCTCGACCATCTAAAGAAAGAACTAAACTCATATTATGCTCATTCACATAATCGATTTTATCTTGTGTCAGTAACACACCATTCGTCGTTAAGGTTAATTTAAAAATCTTTCCATATTTATCTTGGATCGATTCGATATATTCTACAGTTTGCTTCACAACATCCCAGTTCAACAATGGCTCGCCACCGAAGAAGTCAATTTCACAATGTTGGCGTGGGCCACTCATAGAAATCAAGAAATCTACGGCACGCTTCGCCACGTCAAAACTCATTAATTCCCGTTTCACTCCGCCGTAATCACCTTGGCTGGCAAAACAATATTTGCAAGCTAAGTTGCAGTCATGAGCAATGTTTAAGCAAAGAGCTTTGACGATTGGCTTTTCATCCACTACAAGTTTGAACTCTGCAGACATAGGAGCAAAGAGCATTTCCTCTTTGATAAGCTCATCTAACTCATCCATAATTTCATCTAATTCCGCTGCATCTTCCATCGCATCTAGCGCACTATGTACAGCCTCACGGTTTGTACCATTATAGATATCTAATACGCGATCGATAAGTTCATCGATAACATGGATAATACCACTATTCACGTCAAGTAGAAAGAACTTATCTTTCATTTTAAATTTATGAATCATCGGTTGTAATTCTAACATTCATACCTCCATTAACTTACTAAAGTCTACCGTATATTATATCACTTTATACTCGTAACGTATAGAAAGCTATCAATATAGAGTATACTTTTTCTAAAATTATAGTATGCAAAAAATTGTACTTTTGAAGTACAGATATTATAATTTAGACAAGCTAAAGACATAAAAGGGTTAGCATACAGAATCCCCCTAGATCTGGTACATCTAGGGGGATTTTTGTATGTTTTATAGTAACACTTTTAGTATAATCCTAGAAGTAATATAAAGCAAATAAGCTGCCCACCATATGGTGAACAGCTTATTGCTAATCGAATGATTATTTTTGTTTGCACACTTGGTTGCCTACTGTACAGCTAGTTTTGCAAGCAGATTGGCAAGATGTTTGACATTCGCCGCAGCCGCCTGTTTTAGCAGTTTTTTGTAGGGATTCAGTGTTAATTGTACGAATACGTTTAGACATCTTCATTCCTCCTAAGCACAAACTTACTCTTATATATTATCATCTAATACCGATTCAAGCAAGCGCAAGGGACAGGAATTAGTGAGCTAACGCTTCTTTCAATGTTTTAAGGTTTTCTTCCATGATGTCAAGGTATGTCACATTTTTTTGTGTTTGTTCTTCTGTTAAACCTTCAGCTGGGTTCAATACATACACTTTTACACCAGTTTCAGCGGCGATGGCATTCGCCAATTTAGGGCTTACCAATTCTTCACTGAAGATAGCTTTTACATTATGTTCTTTGATGAAAGCCACAATATCCGCCATGCGTTCTGGTGTTGGTTCTGCATCTGGAGATACACCCATAATACCTAATTGTTCAAAGCCGTATGCTTTTGCTAAGTAACCAAATGCCATATGGCTAACTACTAAGTGTTTATCGTGTTGTGTTTTACCAAATTCTTCATATTTAGTATGTAAAGCTTGTAATTTTTCTTTGTATGCTTTGCCATTTGCTTCATAGTATTTTGCATTCGTAGGGTCTGCTTTAGAGAAAGCTTCTACAACAGCATCTACTTCTTTTGCTACATTCATTGGATCTAACCATACATGTGGGTCAAACTCGCCATGTTCATGTTCGTGCTCATGTTTGTCTTCTTTTTGAGCTTTATCATGGTCATCTTTATGATCTTTGTCATGATCGTGATCTTTATCGTGGTCATGATCATGTTCGTCTTCATCTTCATCTGGAGCTGGCAACAAAGTAACCGATTTAGATAATTCTACAGGTTGCGCTTGTTGTAGCACATCTTTTGCTAGAATCTTTTCTGTTGGTTCCAAACCTGCACCACTATACAAGAACACTTTAGCAGTACCGATTTCTTTCAAATCTTTTGCAGTTGGATCCCAATCATGTGGTTCTGCTCCTGGAGGTACTAATAAAGACACATCAACTTTATCTCCCCCTACTTGTTTCGCTACATCATATACAGGGAACACGGTAGTAACAACTTTCATTTTTTCAGCTGGTGCTGCTTGTTTTGTATCACTACCACACCCAGCAATACCTACTGCAGTCGCCACCATAGTAGCTCCTAGTACAAAATAGGTTAATCGTTTTTTCCAATTCATGAGTATACTCCTCCTAACACATAAAAAACAAGAAGTGATTAGTTTTTGCTAATTCACTTCTTGATTATATCCGATTTAAAAAATCCGTGCTTGAATGCATGAGCAGTCTATACACTCAATTTCATTATCATTTAAACTTTTTAATAACAGCTAGTGCCACAGGTGTTACAACAGCTACCGCTAATAATGCTTCTGGAATACCATGAGACCATACAATGCCCATCACCACATTAAATACAGCTTCCGGTGAAATGTGTGTTGCCTTAGCAAATTCTACCCCATAAATTGTGTAAATACCAGTCATCACAAGGATTGTATTAGTAGCTGTTCCCAAGAATGCAGCTAAACCGATACGGATGGCTTTCACCTTAATTGGTACATACATATACACCAACGCTGCCACTAAACCGATCAACATTCTTGGCAATACAGAAATAATAGGATTCATAAATGCAAAGGATAAAATATTAGGTGCCATGTACGCTTGTACCATACTGTACGCACCGAACAAGAAACCTACAGACATGCCCACCTTTGGCCCTTCCACAACACCACCTAAGATAGTTGGAATGTGCAAGATAGTAGCACTAATTGGTGGAATTGGCACAAAGCCCCACCCTGTCATACCAAGTACAATGGTAATCCCTGCCAATAAACCAATAATCGTTAATTGACGTACCGTAAATTTTTGCGATGGCTGTGTTTGCAACGCTGTTTCTTTTTCCATGTTTTCCTCCGTTCTTATTCCCTTAGGATATAAGTCGAACCAATAATAAAAAAATGGAACTCAGTTCTGCTCTTCCTGATACAGACTATACAGTTAGTTCCTCGTATAGAGTAGTACAAAACAGTGCTTCTGTCAATCAAAAAATGTAACTTTTCTTACACTACAAGAAAACGAACACCTTATGAGGTGCCTCATACAAGTGTTCGTTCTACCATTACAGCCCTAACAATTTTCTGCCTTCTTCCCAAGCGAAGATAGGTGTTAGGAATGTCATTAAATTTTCTTCTTCAAATGGATAGGCACGCATTCCAATCGCTTCAGCAGCCTGTACATCAGAAGGTTTATCACCCACAAAGTAGATTAATCGTTTTTCCAATTCATGAGTATACTCCTCCTAACACATAAAAAAACAAGAAGTGATCAGTCTTTGCTAATTCACTTCTTGATTATATCCGATTTAAAAAATCCGTACTTGAATGCATGAGCAGTCTATACACTCAATTTCATTATCATTTAAATTTTTTGATGACAGCTAGTGCCACAGGTGTTACAACGGCTACTCCTAATAGTGCTTCTGGAATACCATGAGACCATGCAATACCCATCACCACATCAAATACAGCTTCTTGTGAAATGTGTGTTGCCTTTGCAAATTCTACACCATAGATTGTATAAATACCAGTCAATACAAGGATAGTACTTGTGACTTTTCCTAAGAAAGCGGCTACACCAATACGGATAGCTCTTACCTTAACTGGCAAGTACATATATACCAACGCTGCTACTAAACCAATCAACATTCTTGGTAATATAGAAATGATTGGATTCATAAACACGAAAGATAAAACATTCGGTGACATATACGCTCGTACCATACTGTAAGCACCAAATAAGAACCCTACTGACATCCCCACTTTAGGACCTTCTACGATACCACCTAAAAGGGTTGGAATATGCAAGATGGTCCCACTAATTGGTGGGATTGGCACAAAGCCCCATCCTGTCATGCCAAGTACAATCGTAATCCCTGCCAATAAGCCAATAATCGTTAATTGACGTACCGTAAATTTTTGCGATGGTTGTGTTTGCAACGCTGTTTCTTTTTCCATGTTTTCCTCCGTTCTTATTCCCTTAGGATATAAGTCGAACCAATACTAAAAAATGGAACTCAGTTCTGTTCTTCTTGATACAGACTATACAGTTAGTTCCTCGTATAGAGTAGTACAAATCAGCTATTCCGTCAATCATAAAATGTAACTTTTCTTACACTACAAGAAAACGAACACCTTATGAGGTGCCTCATACAAGTGTTCGTTCTACCATTACAGCCCCAATAGCTTTCTGCCTTCTTCCCAGGCAAAAATAGGCTCTAAGAATGTCATTAAGTTGTCTTCTTCAAATGGGTACGCACGCATGCCAATGGACTCAGCAGCCTGCGCATCAGATGGTTTATCACCGACTAGGAAGCTACCATCCACATCTACATTCCAGTCCTGAATTGCTTTCGTCAACATACCAGGATTTGGTTTGCGGCAATCACAGTCTTTCGTGTACTCTGCCACTGTCCCTTCTGGATGATGTGGGCAGTAATAGTAGGCCAATACTTTCACACCTTCTGCCTCTAATCGGCGAGACATTTCTTCGTGTAACTGATGCACATCGTCTTCTGTGTAGTATCCGCGAGCCACTCCGCTTTGGTTTGTCACTACAATGATGTCATACCCACGGCGTTGTGCCTCTTGCATAGCCTCAATAGCACCTGGAATAAATTCCAATTTCGCAGGATCACTTAAATATCCTACATCTACATTAATAACTCCATCACGATCTAAAAATAATACCTGTCTAGTTTCCATTATTTTACATATCCTTCATTAGTCGCTAATAACTCACAATATTCATGAACTGCTTTTTCTAATGGCGTAAATCCTTTATCATAGCCAGCGGCTAACAATTTTGTTGTATCTGCTTGCGTATAGCTTTGGTATTTACCCTTTAATACTTCTGGAAAATCGATATAACGAATCTCTCCTTTTCCAGCGAAGGAAATAACAGCTTTCATAAACTCATTAAATGTATGAGCATGACCTGTACCACAGTTGAATACACCACTAATTTCAGGATGTTCCCAGAAATAGAAATTCACATTTACCACATCGTTTACATAGATAAAATCACGGGTTTGCTCACCGTCACCATATCCATCGATGCCTTTAAATAATGTAATTTCACCAGTTTCTATCAATTTATAATACATTTGACGCACCAAAGATGCCATCTTATCTTTATGTGTTTCATTCGGTCCAAAGACATTGAAATAGCGTAAGCCCACACATTGAGATTGTAATTGATTTCTAAATTTTGCTACATAGCGGTCAAATAGTAGTTTAGAATACGCATATGGATTCAAAGCTTGTTCGCAAGATGGGTCTTCACGGAATCCATTAGTCCCATGTCCATAGGTAGATGCAGAAGATGCATAGATGAAAGGAACTCGACGTTCTTGGCAATAATGAAAGAGATTTTTAGATCCTTCATAGTTATTTTTCATCATATATCTACCATCATAATTCATAGTGTCTGCACAAGCACCTTCGTGGAATACCACTTCGATAGGTCCACAATCAAAGGTATTTTGTTCTACCGCGGTATCAAAATCTTCATAATCGATATAATCTGCAAAATCCAACATTTCAATGTTGCGGATTTTACGACCATCCGTTAAATCATCAACAATCAAAATATCATTGCGACCTTTATTATTCAACTGTTTTACAATATTGGAGCCGATAAAGCCAGCACCACCAGTAACAATAATCATAGTTTTCCTTCCTCTATTAATCCTTGAATACGTTCAATGATTCCTGTTGTAGAATATCCCTCTTGGAACGGCAAGATTTGTACTTCCTCTACAAACTCCTTGCCAATGACGTCTTCTGGCTTATAATCTCCACCTTTAACCAATATATTTGGTCGCAACTGTGAAAGCACCTCTGCTGGCGTATCTTCTTCAAATAGAACCACACCATCTACAAAGCCTAAAGAGCTCATCAACAAGGCTCTATCTAATTCATGGTTGATAGGACGACTATCCCCCTTTAAACGGCGTACAGAACTATCTGAATTCAGGGCCACCACCAAATGATCACCCAGTGTTGCTGCCTCTTTTAAATAGGTCAAGTGACCACGATGTAAAATATCAAAGCAACCATTCGTAAAGACAACCACTTCGCCTCGATCTTGCCATAATCGGATTTTTTTGGCTAATGCTTCTACAGAATAGACACTTTCTTTATCTTCTTTTTTTGCTTTCATAGAAGACAATAAATCTAATAATTCCTGACGGTGAATTGGATAGGTACCCACCTTAGACACCACTACACCTGCTGCTGCATTGGCAGCTACTAAAGCGGCTCGGATAGATAAACCTGCAATTAATGTAGTAAGCATCATAGCCACTACCGTATCCCCGGCACCGCTCACATCGAATACATCTTGCTGTTTCGTTTCTGCATTGTGCCACACATTACCATCTTTACGAACTAAGGTAATCCCTTTAGCCGAACGCGTAACAATGATAAAGTCTAGCTCCATGTTATCCAAAATATGACGTGCTGCTTTAACAACCGCTTCATCTGTGTTGGGCACTTCATAGCCTACAGCTTCACTGAGTTCCTTCACATTAGGAGTAATACAAGTAGCACCGTTATATTTTGACCAGTCAGAACCTTTCGGATCCACAATAGTCATAATGCCAGCAGCACGAGTTTTACTGAATACTTGACTTAATAAGGATGGTTGGCAAATACCTTTACCATAGTCAGAAATCACAAGACCTTGCAATCCTTTGTGCAACAACTCATCTAGCCAAGTAAGGATAGCTGTTTCACTGGCACTGGACACAGGCTGATTCACTTCATAATCTAAGCGAATCATTTGCTGTTGTCCACCTAAGATGCGTGTTTTCGTGGTAGTCGGAATAGAATCTTCAGTAAAGACGCCCGTACTTTGGATACCATTATCTTCTAATAATTGGCGTACTATCTTACCATGTGCATCATCGCCAATACGAGATGCCATATGCACTTGGCAATCTAATTGAGCTAAATTATTTGCTACATTGGCAGCACCGCCTAATACTTCCGTTTCACGTTGCACTAAATTCACAGGCACTGGAGATTCTGGCGAGATACGACTTACATCACCAAAAATATAGCGATCTAACATGCAGTCACCAATAACCCCTACTTGTAATTGTGGTAAATCACGAAGCAAAAACGATTGTAATGTACGGTTAGGCATAATCTTCTTCCACCAATTCACATAAAATATGGCCCGCTAAAATATGCATTTCTTGAATACGGGCTGTCACTTTTGATGGCACTGCAAAAGTTAAATCGCATAACTCTGCCATCTTTCCACCACCTTCACCCGTAAAAGCAAAGGTATGCATGCCAATATTACGAGCAGATTCTACGGCTTTTACCACATTTTTACTATTTCCAGATGTAGAAATACCAATCAAAATATCTCCAGACCGGCCTAATCCATTTACTTGTCGGGCAAACACTTCATCATACCCATAATCATTACCTACAGCTGTCAAAATAGACGTATCTGTAGTCAGCGCAATGGATGCTAAGGAACGACGTTCTTTTTGGAACCGTCCCACTAATTCCGCTGCTAAATGCTGAGAATCTGCGGCGGAACCACCATTACCGCAAAATAAAATTTTATTGCCTGCTGCCAGCGCTGCCTTACAACGCTCCGCCATAGCTTCAATAACACCCATCACTTCATAAGTAGCACTCAATGTGTCTACATGATCTGAAAAGCGGGCACTAATAATTGGATGTAACTCACTCATGTGTTGTATCCTTTCCATGATTGTCCAATAATTCGTGTAATTCTTGTAAAAAACTTTCTACATTATTAAATTGTCGATATACAGAGGCAAATCGCACATACGCAACTTGGTCCACATCTTTCAACAAGGATAATACAATTTCACCAATTCGCTCCGTAGTCACTTCTTGCTCTACTTCCATGCGAATTTGTTTTTCTGTTTCATTTACAATCGATTCCAATTGATCCGTGGAAATGCCTCGTTTACTGCAAGATCTCCACAAACCATTCATCAATTTAGATCGATCAAATAATTCTTTTTTCTGATCTCGTTTTATCACCATAATTGGTAAATCTTCAATCACCTCGTAGGTCGTAAACCGTTTGCCACAGTTCATACATTCCCGCCGACGACGAATATTATTATCGTCCGTAGACCGTGAATCTGTGACTTTGATTTCATCATGATGACAATAAGGACATTTCATATCGTATCCTCCTATTGGTTGCGCAAGAAAGTCTTTCCTTGCTGTTGAATTTCTTCTATAAAAGTATCTAACATTTCATAGCGTTTGCGATACATATTTCGTTTATGCGTTTTCGCTGTTTCGTAGGTTTTCCGTTCCTCTGTTAAAGGAATCACAAAGAATCGGGAGTCTTTGTCCCATACGTGACCTCCTAATTCTTCCCAAAAATCATCAAATTTCACTAATTTATGACGATTGAAACGAATTAAATGTGTATTTGTATAGAACCCTTCATCGGACACTGCATACAAAATTTCAATGCCCAAACAAGTGGCTAATTGTCGTAGTAAAAAGAACATAAAGTTTTTAGGACGATAGCCATGCATTTTTTTCGTTAGCTTCTTCGCCTTATCTAAGCCTTCTTTATACCCTTGTATAGTACCAATCCAGATACATGGTTGTCCCGATGGATCCACACCTAATCGGAAGTTGATATGATAAATTCCATCCCCTTCGTAGGTTAAGAGCAAACTTAGCAGTCCTTCTTTACGTTGTCCTGGCATATATTGTAAGGTAGCTTCTAAAGCTAATTCTTCAGAATGCCATAATTGAATGCCGCTTTCAGAGGGACTGTACAAGGATCGAATCGCATCGTCTGTCACATATTTCGGTAGCATATCAAAATGTTGTGTAATACAGGTTAATCGTTCTTGGGCTGTAGATTCTTTGTAGAAGAATACACGATTAATAATCTCCCAGATTCCTTCTTGCTCTTGTAACAAATTTGGATAGCTATGATAGTGTTCAAAATAGGCTTCCAATTGTTTCAACTGAGATTTATTTTTATAGGAACGGGCCGTGAATAAAAAAATACGTCGTTTTTCACGCCAGCTATGGTATCCATATATTCTTTTACCTAATTCCCATTGTTGCTTTGCATATGTAAACACGGTACATCCTCCTTAGGATAGACTATATCAAACTATATTATACTCCATTTTAACAACGAAATTCAATGATAAGCAAAAAACTAGAGAGTTCTAAGACTAAGCCTTAAAACTCTCTAGTGAAAGAAATGTGGTTACATTCCTTAGTATATGTTGTTATTTACTGCCTGTGCTACCAATACCACCAGTACGAATACCGCGCGCATCGTCATCATTAGTCAGTAAGTATTTGGAGAAGATACCTTGTGCTACTCGTTCTCCTTTTTCTAAGGCAACGGGAGCATCTGTAATGTTATACACAGCAATCATAATATGACCTTCGTTATCTTCATTGTTATAGTAATCAGAGTCAATAATCCCTGTACTATTGGTAAGCATCAAACCTCGTTTGATAGCCATGCTTGAGCGAACGTGGATCGCTAAATATTCATCATAATGCATGAACGCTTTCAATCCTGTAGGAATCAATACTGTTTCCTTAGGGCCTACTACAACAGATTCTGCACATTCAATATCATAGCCTGCACTTTCAGAAGTCTTACGCTTCGGTAAATTGATACCTTGTCCTTCAAAGGCAGAAACTACTTCAAATCCACGAATATCCATAGTGCACCTCAATTATTTTAATAGCTCTTTGCGGGACAAATTGATACGACCTTTGTCATCGATTTCGATAACTTTAACCATAATTTCATCGCCTACATTGACTACATCTTCTACTTTTTCTACACGTTCTCTTGCTAATTGAGAAATATGAACTAAGCCTTCTTTACCTGGCAATACTTCTACAAAAGCACCAAAATTCATCAAACGAGTGACTTTACCCATGTACACTTCGCCTGCTTCTACTTCTTTTGTCAAGTTCGTAATGATTTGGATTGCTTTTTCAGCCGCTTCTGCTTCTACTGCAGCAATGGAGATAGTGCCATCATCTTCGATGTCAATTTTAGCACCAGTTTCTTCAATAATGCCACGGATAACTTTGCCACCTGTACCGATAACGTCACGGATTTTGTCTGGATCAATTTTCATCGTTACGATGCGAGGAGCCCATTTAGACATTTCTTCACGTGGTGCTTGGATAGCTTCCATCATTTTACCCATGATGTGCATACGACCTTTGTGAGCTTGCGCTAATGCTTCTTCTAAGATTTCACGAGATAAACCGGAAATTTTAATATCCATTTGGATGGCAGTCACACCTTTTGTAGTACCTGCTACTTTAAAGTCCATATCACCTAAAGCATCTTCCATACCTTGGATATCTGTTAGGATTGTATAATGTTCATCCTGTGTTACAAGACCCATTGCTACCCCAGCTACTGGCGCTGTAATAGGCACCCCTGCATCCATCAAGGATAAAGTAGAACCACATACGCTGGCCATGGAGCTAGAACCATTGGATTCTAATACTTCAGATACTAAACGCATAGCATATGGGAATTCTGCTTCTGTTGGAAGAACTGCTAATAATGCTCTTTCAGCCAACGCACCATGACCAATTTCACGACGTCCAGGACCACGAGAGGAACGAGTTTCCCCTACAGAGAAAGATGGGAAATTATAATGGTGAATGTAGCGTTTTTCTGTATCTAGACCAATGCCATCGATAGTTTGTTTTTCAGATAATGGAGCCAAGGTACAAATGTTTAATACTTGTGTTTGACCACGTGTGAACAAGCCAGAACCATGCGTACGTGGCAAGGCGCTAACGCGACAAGAAATAGGGCGAACTTCATCTAATTGACGGCCATCTGGACGGATTTTTTCTACCGTAATCATATGGCGCACAATTTCTTTCACCATTTTCTCTAATGTAGCGTAAATATCGCCTGCTTGCTCTGGGAATTGTTCCGCAAAATGAGCCAATACTTCTTCGAACACAGCTTGTTGTTGCTCTTCCCGTTGCACTTTATCTGCACAGCGTACAGCTGCATCTAATTTGTCATGTGCATAGGCACGAACTGCTTCTGCTACCACTGGGTCTACTTCTTTAATTGGGAACGCGCGTTTTGCATGACCAATTTCAGCTACCATAGTTTCTTGGAAAGCTACAATTTTTTTGATTTCTTCGTGAGCCGTCATGATCACTTCTAAGATGACATCTTCAGGAATTTCATTCGCTTCCCCTTCTACCATCAAGATCGCGTCCTTCGTACCGGCTACAACCATATTTAATGTAGTTGCTTCTAATTGTGCTTTGGTTGGGTTCACCACAATATTGCCATCTACAAGACCCATGCGCACGCCAGCGATAGGACCTGCCCATGGAATATCGGAAATGGATAATGCTGCAGAAGCACCAATCAATGCACAGATTTCAGGTGCATGGTCATGATCAACAGATAATACAGTAGCTACTACATGTACTTCATTACGGCTACCTTTATCGAACAAAGGACGAATTGGACGGTCAATCAAACGGCTATTCAAAATAGCAGACTCTGGTGGACGTGCTTCACGTTTAATAAAACCACCTGGGAATCTACCAACAGCATACATTTTTTCTTCGTAATCTACTGTTAATGGGAAAAAGTCAATATCTTTTGCCTCTTTAGATGCCGTTGCTGTAACCAATACAACCGTATCGCCATATTGTACTAATGCAGAACCACTTGCTTGTTTTGCTAACTCGCCAGTTTCGATTGATAACGTGCGACCAGCAAGTTCCATTTGGAATCGATTCATTCCATGCCTCCTGTTTAATTCTTTATCCTTAAAAATCTTTATAGTTGTTATTATACACGAGTGGAGAGGGAAATACAATTTACTGATAATGGTTCGTGAAAGTTTTAAAAAAAAGATTAGACTGTGTAATCCCAGTCTAATCTAGCCTCTCATATATTCAAACGTATCATTTTCATAAAAAGCATGTTTGGCATTCTTCCTATTATAAACATACTATTAATTTAACCTTTATACATGCACAAGTTACATGTGGTTACTCACATAATTAAAAGATTGAGATATTTACAGAATCACACTACTCTCAAACCACACTTTCAGCTAAAGTTTAGAAGCTTACTATATAGCAAAACACGTAAACTTTATATGTATTTAGTTGATACCTTTTGAAAATATATATCAGCTACTGATAGTATATCATATTTTTGAAAAATATTTGATAGTTATTATTAACATTTAATTACTTATAAGTAAAGAATATGGTTATACCCTAGAGAGTTTAGTTTAAAATATTTACAGAATCACACTACTCTCAAACTAGGCTCGTATACACGCTTCCAGTTTTTAGGTTTGAGATATTTACAGAATCACACTACTCTCAAACAGCCTTATTGCCAACCTCTGCAATCACTTGGTTTGAGACATTTACAGAATCACACTACTCTCAAACCCCAAATACAAGTTCGAGGTTCCAAAGCTTGTCCAGTCACCACCAAGTGTAATCCTGTAAATACCGTTAAATCAAACAGAAGTCATTATCTAAAGTATACCCATTAATTAAGGATTTATCAATATCTTGTAGTCCATATGAACCTGAAGATATACATAGAAAACATAGCTGTTTAGCTAATATAGTATTAAAAAATTGATCTAATTCCTCTAGGTCTAAATACAAATCTATATTCATAATTACAAATAAATCTGGATCTAATAATTCATGAACAATATCAATGTAGTCTATTAAACGAGCCACTGTATCTGTATCACTTTCATGTATTTTAAATCCTCCTAACTTAATAAGATCCGCTGCTACAATTTCTTCTTTATGTTCAAGTGCAATGTTGGCTCCAAACTCTAATTTATAGAAGAACTGATGCAGCTTACATACTACATCGTGCAAATCTTCCATCATCAAATTACTTTCTTTCACTAAATTAGCATTCAACTTTGTTAAGATTGTTTTACTATTTACATCTACTTGAATGGGGTTCATGATAATATGAAAAGACTTATCAATCGCTATCCTTTCAGCATTCACATTATATATCCAAGGTCCTTCTCCCCCATTATATTGCTCATATAGTTCTAGAATCATATGTCGAAAAACACTATGCTTTTCAATACATAAATAGTTAACTTTTGTACTATTCAAGTCTATCTCAATGGTTGAATCCTGATAAAATAGCTTCATAGGACTATCACTCTTTCTGTTGTATCTAACACTTCAGACTGTGTTTCTCCTATCAATATTTCCATTTTAGAATATTGCTTTTCAGTTACGGTTAATAAACAAATATTTCCATCTGCTGGTTTATGTTCTCGAAGTTGTTTTTCCAGCAATTTAACACTTGTTGTATTTAATACCAACTTCACATACACCGATTCTTGTAGCATAATAAACCCATTGACTAGTAAATATTTCCTAAAATCACGATAGGCTTTCCTATGAACTGATGTTTCTGTCGGTAAATCAAACATTACGAATACTCTCATAAATCTATAACTCATATGTAATAAACCTAATTAAATCTGGATCCTTATATGTCAGTGCATCCAATACACTTTTGCAATAGATTCCTATGGCATCTTTTAAAATAAAGCTAGTACCTTCTACTTTTACATCTAAAGCTAGTAAACTCACTAGACTAAGTTTTTCTTCCTTTCCAAACTCCTTAGGGGCTAAGTCAACTATTTTGTTATCCACAAATACTCGTAATACCTCTACTAGGTCTGACCCTAAATTGTAAGAATTAAATTGATTTCGATGATTAATTCCCAATTGTGTTATATATCCATTTCTAACAATCTCACGATTAACAGTAGATAAAAATATACTGTACCCATAATCCAATCCAGCATTAATAGGGTTTTCTTGCTCTCTCGTAAAAGTACTGCCAAACAAGCTATTAAAATATACTTTCGCTGCATGTCCTTCTCTCTGAGTTATGTCATTAAAGCATATACCATCAATATAGCCATATAGCATATTGGTTTCATTAGTATGCCCATTCTTTTCAAGCACACGAGCTTGATTATGAATCTTCTCAGCTACGATACGACTCCAAATATGCCCCTTAATTTCATCATCCCAGTTAGCTTGTTCGCGGCATCGTTTACTTGTATTATGACAACCATACAATGGCATTACTTCACTACTAGGATTCCTCTTTTCATCGCAAAAAACTATTTTAACTTTAGCTTTTACTAATGCATTGAGAAGCACGGCAGTTAAACTAACTGCCGTAGATTCAATAATCACCATGTAAATCTCATCAATAAACACTTTCTTTACATCGAATCCCTGCCGAACAATCATATAATTCATCTTAAAATCAAGTTTTGATTGCTTAGTGATAACTACCGTGCGCCAACTCATAGTGTCTCTTATTTTATTTTAATTTCTTGTTCATATAAGCCTGTGATAGATGTTGTAATAACGCTAAATTGTTCCGTATTAGATATATTAATCCCCAGTGTAGAACGAGAACTAGTCATGCCAATTTTTGTAATATCTCGTTTTGTTTTAAAGTTCGTTAACACATTCAACACTTCCAATAGCACACTAGCTTGGTCCTCTAAAGATAATGCTATGAATGTATCAAAGCCAACTGTTCGAAACTCTTCTAATTTATTTCCTTTCATCTTAGAAAATAGAGGCGTATCAAGTTTTTTTAACAACTCTTGATATAAGGCAATATTTTGTTCTTTACTAACTGTAACTTCTTTATGGTTATAAGATGTTTTTATATTCTCAATACGGAATGTTTTTGAGTTTTCTATCTTTTTAATAGCTACTTTTTCTAGCAATTTAATATATACACTCGATGTTATATCCATTACCACATCAACCGCACTATCGACAGAAACATTAGATCCTGTTTTACCACCCATATAATAAGTAAAACCATTAATATTTACTTTACTACCAATATATAGTCCTCGATATAGTATTTGGATATCTACCACTGATGCAGGTTTTTTACAAGTAGATAAATATGCCTCTTCTATTGCCTTATGAATATCTTTCTTACCTGCTATATAAAGTGGTAAGGAAAATATTTCAATTCGATCTTGGTCCGAAGTATCCCTGATATTCAAAATGATATATTCAGAAATGGTAATCGATGTTCTTCCGCCATATTTTTCCACATCTCTTACACGTTCATCAGATGATTTCAATGGCAGATATACACCACGTTTAGCGATTCCTTTTTTGTATATAGTTTCATCAGATAGACCACCTTTTTGAGGTACCGCCCGTTGTGTAACACGTACATCATTACTTTTCATCATCTTTTTCACTATTTCCATATGAATATTAGGATCCCAGATCACCTTCTTAGATTCTTCTGTTAATTTAATTTCATATTCAAACATTTTTGTTAAATTATAGGTACGATGTGTCCCTTTTTGTTTGGCAAAGGATAAAAAGTTTTTCGTAAACTTTTCATGATACACATTGCCTACTACGATATTTAGGTACGCATCTTTTGCATGATGATGATGATTAATAGAGCGCACTTTTACAAAGCCATAATCACGTCTAAAATCAGATACATTTTCTGCTTTAGAAAATACTACTTCTGTCTCTGGATACAGTTGATGTAATAAAGTAGTAACCCCCTTAACAGACTGATTCGTAGATACCATCTGACGATTGATAAACTGATTGAGTTCCTCATCGGTTAAGTCTGTTGTACGAACTAAACGATCATATTTCTTTTCAGAAATAAATCCCCTATCCCATAATAATTTCCAAAATCCTTTTTGCTTAGATTGAATAGCCGATAAAATTGGAAACCGGTCTGTTTTCTCTGCATTTAATTGTTTTTCCACTAACACAATATTATGCCAACTGTCATCCTTTGTTAAGCTACGCGGATATATATGGTCGATATCATACGTATCTGTAAACAATTCATGAATATCGATTCTACGGCCAGAATACATACAACGCCCCATTTGTGTAAAGTATAAGTATAGCTTTTTACTATTCAGAGCAGAATCTTCTTTAGATTCCAATTCTTGTTGCAAAACATGTACATCTTCATCTTTAATTTGTTCATATAACTCTTCCAACAGTGCTTTTCTAGACTGAGTCCGTTTTTTATCCGCTTTATTTGTGCGAGCTACTTCTACAAATATTTTCTTTGGTAGTTCTTTACGTATAGATACGATCTCATCAAGGATGCGCAATGTTTGCCATACGCTACGTTTTACCATCGGCGATAAGGATAAATCTTCTAACATTTCAAATGCTGTCTTTTCTTTCTCCCCCAATACGTTTGTCACATATTCTTGGACCACATCAATGAAAGAATAAGAAGAGCTCAATAGTTGCATCAAATTTTCCTGCCCCTCACGCATATGCTCAATGATAGTACCTGCTTCTGCATCGTCATCATTCTTTTTCATACCCCAAATATCGGACAAGAATTTTTTAGACAATCTACCCCAACCTGTATAGGTAAGTTTCCCTAATTTTTTAATTTGTTCTGTAGTAAGACGATCTCCATAATAGTTTTTCAACACTTGTCGCAACATATCTTTACTTTCACCAAAGATAGTGATATATCGAATGATATCTTCTGCCATGGCATGGTCAAAATATTCCCCTAGGATACGAGTCATGTCTCTGTGGGATGTTAACTTCGTAGCAATCTGTTGGTCCATGCCTGTGATGATAGGCGGTTGTGACACATAGTTATTATCTACTAAATATTTTGCCACCACTATTTTCGTAGCTGTTTTACTATCTTGCAAGGATATAAAATGGTCTCGGATAAATGCTTGTTTCACATCTGCAGGTAATGGTTTATCGTTGACACGAATATTGTTCAATTCATTCAGCAACGAAAACTCCGCATAGAGCAAGGAATATTTAGGTAACACATCTTGGTCGATTAAATAGGTACATTTGTTAGTTAAATTTTCAATAAATTTAACTGCTGATGCTTGGACATCAATTTTTTGGTCAAAGTTCCATGGTAACACTTGTCCTGCTTCTTTACGGACAACCCAAGCAAAACCACCATTTTCAATGGAGTGTGTTGGATTCAATGGCCCTACATAATACGGGATTTTAAATTCTAAGATAGATATAATTTTATCCGCTACGGTCAATCCATTTTCCACTTCATTTAAAAATGGGAAGTTTAGCTTTGCTTTTTCTAGAATGCGTACTAATTCTTCTTTATGCAGTTGATAAGGTACTACCCCATTTTTACTAATTCGTTGAAGTGGTAAAAATGTTCCTTCTTCTAGTTTCTGCACTATACGCCTTGTATTTTCTGTTTCTGGTAATACGGAGACTACTTTTCTAACATACTTATAAAACGCTTCTTGTGTTGTAGAGGTATTACCATTCACACCTTGTTTAATATATTTAACGTAATTTGTACCTTTATCTATATCTACAACAAACATGTCATCATATAATTTTTTGTCCTCTTTCAGTACAGATTTTAAAAGCCCTAGATCTTCTTTATGTTGATTATAGGATTCTATTTTTGCCTCTGACAAAGATTGTCCAGGCTTTATAATAGAGCTAATCACAATGATATCGTGTAAAATCTTACATTGATCAACAATTACAAATCGGTCTCCCCAGGCATCTTCATAAGCATCCCGTACATCCTCATAGATACCTTCATGTAAATTAATAGTCTTAAATTCTTTTTCTTCTGGAAGTACTACTTCTACATCCTCATCTGTAAATAGATTGACCAAATTAGCTTTCAAGCCCACGATGAGATAAGCCCAAGCTTTTAACCTGTTTTTTTCTACACTGGATAATTTTTTTCCTTGTGCAATCAACGGCTCTATCTGCTTTACCTTTTCACTTCGTGCAATACCTCTATCTAGCACTAAATTGGCTATAGACTGGAGCACACTTTCATCCTCCACATAGCTTCCAAAACCTAGTTCTTCTAAAGTAGATCTAAGAACTGAATAAATCTCTCCATCTACAGAAAATTCTTTTTTCCCATACAAAAAGTTTCCCCGATATTTTAAGATATGATGAATCGCCAAAAATAACAAACGAATATCTTTCGTGCCTTCTGTCATCAAATGATGGCGCAAATGATAGATGGTTGGAAATTCCTTGTAGTAATCCACATCTGTGTAATTCTTGTCTATGAATAATGTATATTTCACTAGATTTGTTTTATCTTCTACATGGTAGTTTGATTCATGAAGACGCATGAAAAATGTTTCATCTACAGCATTTATTTCTTTAGAAAACAAAGACTCTAGTAAAATCAATCGAAACTTTCGACGTTGCAGGCGACGACGAGCAGACCGTTTCATACGTGTATCAACAGCTGTTTGTGCCTCTGCAAACAGTCTAGATCCCCACATTTTATGAGATTTAAATTTCAATAACTCATACTTCTCATTTGTCACAGCCCAACCAACAGAGTTTGTACCAATATCGAAACCAATAAAATAATTCCCTCTTTTGAAACCTTTATGCGTGCAAATCTGATCCTTGTATTTGTCAAAATCACTCATTGTACTTCTCCTTTTCCATACAACATAACCGGCCTCACACAATACAACTGTAAGCATTCATTACCATACCTTAAAATGAATATTGCCATATATTATTTAACTTCATTATACTACTAAAAAATCCTTGACTCCATATCTTTTTCTGTATACAATAAAGGTGTCTCAAGGAGTTGAGACATTTACAGAATCACACTACAAGTTCAAATACGAATTTATTTTCATCGCCCTTGGGGCACCCGCTGTGGGTACTTAACTCAATTCATTAAGAATTGAGTTTTTTTATTATTCTTCTTTTGAAGCACGATACCATACATAGACTATATTGCACTATACTAGCGACTAAACAAAGTATCATAAGACCGAAAAAAGGAACGTTGATCAAACATTATCAACGTTCCTTTTTATATATTTACTCGTATATTAAGATCATAGATTGTCCTAGTAAATACCTCACTGTCTCAAACAGTGAGATACGCCAATCCTACAAATAGAAGGAGGCATCATTTTATATTACCGCTGTTTAGCCCACCGTTGGTATCCTTTCCACAACAGGAAATAGATAACCGTAGCAATGAGCACCACTACTGCCAATCGTCCTAGATTATCTTGTAACAGCACCGTATCGTGACCCACAATCACTTCTAGTGCAGTAGATGGAAACTTACCAATCAAGTTCGCAATGATGTAATCCCGTAAGGAGATTTGACTAATGGCTCCTAAGGCTGTGATGATTCCACTTGGAAAATATGGAATAGATCTAGCAAAAAGCATCATAACTAAACCATTTTTACCACTAAAGTCATCTACTTTCAGTAAAAACTCGCTCTTTTCAATGACCTTATGTGCCGTATCTCGCAAAATGTAGCGCATAATCATAAAACTAAGCACCACACCTACAGTCTCTGCTAACCAAGAAATAATAATCCCCGGCACCACACCAAATAACAAGCCATTGGCTGTAGAAAAGAAGATGGATGGTAAAAATCCCAATGCATTAATGAGCACATCCAGAGCAAAGCTTATCACCATGGCCCATGGCCCATAGGATTGTAATACCTCTGCCATGCGTTGTACATCACCAGAAAGGATTAATTCCCACATATCATCATAGAAACCTGGAACAAGGACGTACACTAGAAGACCCAGTGCTACTAATCCGCTTAACAACCCTAGTTGTATATACCGTTCCTTTTTCTTATCATTCATTCCTATACCTTCTTTTCTAATTGTTACTTAACCTCTGCCGTCTAAAATTAATTTATCGTGAATAGCTCGTACAGCTGTTTTAATATGTTCCTCTCCGATAAGGCAGGAAATACTGATTTCAGATGTACTGATAATCTCGATATTCACACCTTCATCAGATAAAATACCAAACATTTTTGCTGCTACACCTGGTTGTCCCAACATACCAGCACCGATGATGGAAACTTTTGCCATATTTTCATTAATTACACATTCTTCGATAGACATGGATTGACCAAGCTCTTCAAGTACTTGCTTCGCTAAATTCACATCATCACGTGTAATGGTAAACACGATATCCGTGCGCTTGTCATCTGTAGTGCGAATACTTTGTACGATCATGTCTACATCAATGCTCTTATTTGCCAACGCTTGGAATACTTGATGCGCCACACCCGGTACATTTTCTACACCTACAAGACTTACTTTTGCTACATTTGTATCATCTGCAACGCCTGTAATAGCGTATTGATTTGCTTTCATTGTATACTCCTCTCGAATTATCGTGCCTTCTTCATCACTGAAAGTAGATCGTACATGAATTGGCACCCCATACCGATGTCCCATTTCGACCGCTCTTGGTTGCATAACCCCTGCTCCTAAGCGGGCCATTTCTAGCATTTCACCATAAGTGATTTCTTTCAATTTCACGGCTCCTAGTGCCACTCGTGGATCTGTGGAGTATACCCCATCTACATCTGTAAAGATTTCACATACATCGGCTTTCATAGCGCCTGCTAATGCTACGGCTGTTGTATCAGAACCGCCACGACCCAATGTAGTAATGTCCCCAGCTTCCGTCATACCTTGGAAACCCGCCACAACCACAATGTTACCGGCTTCTAAAGCATCTAGTACACGTTTCGGTTCAATATCTAAAATACGTGCTTTACCAAAGGTATCGCTAGTCGCAATCCCAGCTTGCTCACCTGTCATAGACACCGCTGCATGACCTTTTGCTTGGAATGCTAATGCCATCAATGCAATCGTCACTTGCTCACCGGTGGACAAAAGACGGTCCATTTCACGGCCATACGGCATAGATGTGACTTCTTTCGCCAAGCTCACCAAGTCATCTGTTGTATCGCCCATAGCTGAAACAACAACCACAACACGATCATCTGGTTGTTTGTCGCGCAACACGCGATTTACAATGTTAAATATTTTTTCAGGTGTCGCTACAGAGCTACCACCAAATTTTTTCACAATTAATGCCACTGCAATCCCTCATTTATAAGATACAAAGTATAAAATAATATCTATATTAATCTACCATACTACGCTACTAAAGTAAAGGATTTTTGTAATATTTTACTATTTTTATCATACATTTGTCTTTTTAAGGTAGATATTTCTATATATATTTTTACTATATTATACAACAGTCTATGCCTATACAAATTCTATACGTAATAATAAAGGACTGTCATCCCTTACTAGGGGTAACAGTCCTTATCATAATCAATTCAGTTAGATGTCTAATCCAAAATTAGCCTTCTACTACGATATCTTTTTCAGATTCCCATAAGCCGTGGATGTTGCAGTAAGAAGTTGCAATCAAACGACCAGATTTTTTGAAAGATGCAGTAACAACACCTGCTGCTTCCGCATGTACCGGACCTTCGTTAGCACCTGTAGGAGCTTCACCGTGTACATTGAACTCAAGACGAGCTACTTCGTAAGGAAGTTGTGTACCTTCTTCTACATAGTACAATTTGATCCAAGAAATATGATGTTCTACAGTGTTAGGATGAGCAATTTCTTTACCCACTTCTAATTCGATTACAACGCGTTCGCCAGCTTTAACAGTGTCAGGTGCTGTGATTACTGGAACGTGTTTTTCTGTTGCAAATTCAGCTGTTTTTACATAATTTGTGATAGCCATAGGTATAACCCCCTTGAATTAATATCATATCCAAACATGGAAACCTTTCCATGTAAAGCACTAAATTAGTACACTATTATTGTACTTGTTTTTCTTCACTTACGCAAGAACTATTTTTAAGATTTTCGATGTGGTTTTTGCATACCCCTTTTATTTTATGCAACATCCAGTAGTCAATCATATACTTAGATTACCAAAGTTAAAATTCTATGCCACGCTTTGCTTTAATCCCTTGTTGATAGGCATGTTTGATAACTTTCATTTCCGTTACCGTATGCGCCAATTCAATAATCTCTGGGCGTGCATTTCGACCTGTTAAAATCATGTCTAAGTTCTCTGGTTTTGTTTTGAGTAAATTCACTACTGTTTCTACATCTACTAAGCCATAATGAATGGCATAATTGATTTCATCAAGGATAATCAAATCCCATTGACCAGACTTCACTTCTGTTTCCACCATAGTCCACGCTTCTTTTGCTGCTTGTTGATGTTCCTTCATTTTTTCTTCTGATTCATCTTGCTTATGAAAGATGAACCCTTTTCCCATGGATCGAATCTCTACAGTTGGTAGTAATGCAATGCCTGCTAGTTCACCATAATTAGCACCACTTTTAATAAATTGTAAAATAAGTACCCTTCTGCCACATCCAGCTGAGCGTAGTGCTACACCTAAAGCTGCTGTTGTCTTGCCTTTTCCATCTCCTGTATTGACTAAGATTAAACCTTCACCCATCTGTCTCTCCACCTTTCTTAGGATATATGGAAATCCCATGCCAAAGCACAGGATTCCTAATGATTGTATTGTATTATTGTTAGAATGGATTACGTATATGATACGCTAGTTTGCCAAGTACATGGTCCACTGGTACGAATCCGATGAACCGACTATCTGAAGAATGATTACGATTGTCTCCCATCACAAATACATGTCCTTCGGGAACAGTAATTGGTAAGGAGCGTTCAAACTTCATAGTCTCTTTTTTAGTATACGGCTCATTTAGCTTGGTACCATTTCTCCAAACATGTCCTTCTTTAAATTCTAATGTATCACCAGGGCGACCAATTACTCGTTTTACCCATACATCATGACCTTGCAAAGATGGTACTACCACACTGGCGTAATTCATCAAAGGTTCCATCACATCATCTTTCCAAGAACGCTCTCGTTGCACGCGACTATCAATGATAACGATATCTTCATAGTTTGGTACATCTCGCATTACATGAGACCATTTACTAATTAATAGGAAATCCCCATTATGTAAAGTATCCTCCATGGATTCGCCGGACACTCTCGTGGGCTGCACAATAAATATATGCGTTAACATGGCTACAATAAGAGCTACAACAATGGCTTGTAACCACTCACGAACTTCTTTCAAAATTTGACTTCCTATGGCTGTATCTTTTTCCATAGACCCTCCTATTCTAAGGATACGCAATGATACGTATCTTACAATTATCTATTAATGAATTGATTTTTTACCAAATTGACCACCAAATACATCATGTACATCATTGATGGTGATAAAAGCATTCTCATCCACTTCGTAAATAATATCTTTCAATTTTGTTAATTCCAATCGCGTCACAACACAATAAATAATACGCTTTGGGGTCTTAGTATAGGCCCCTTCGCCGTACAATAAAGTAACTCCACGACCTAAGCGATGCATCACTACATCAGCGACCTCTTCCGATTTATCAGTAATGACCATAACTCCTTTAGATTCTTCCACCCCAGTAATAACTAGGTCCATCATTTTGTAAGCTACAAAATAGGCAATCAAGGAATACATGGCACTATTCCAATCATATACAAATCCCGCTGCTCCTAAAATAAAGAAGTTCAGGAACATAACGATTTCACCTACGGAAAAGGAACTCTTTTTATCAAAAATGATAGCTACGATTTCAGAGCCATCTAAGGACCCACCATTTCGTATAATAATACCTACTCCAAGCCCCAGAATAATACCGCCGAAGACTGAGGCCAACAAGGGATCATGTACAATAGGAGGTACTTGATGCATGAAAGCAGAAAATACGGAAATACACGCTATAGCAAATAGGGTTGATATGGTAAAACTTTTACCAATTTGCATATACCCTACATATAAAAATGGTAGATTAATTAACATAACGAGTACACTAAATGATATACCAGATAACTTACTAGCCATCAAGGCAATACCTACAACGCCACCATCGATAAGGTGATTGGGCACTAAAAATACATCTAGTCCATAGGTATAAATGGCCGCTCCAATAATCATCATAAAATATCGCATAACCATATCCATTAATTTTCGTTTTCTGCTTTTATGTTCTTTCATCCTTTGGATACTCACTCCTCATTAACTAATAACCAACGTTCTCCAATAATCCATGCCGTAATATCATCGACCGGAACTGGAGGATATAACATGCCTTTAGGCACTAATTTTTTCCACCCTGTCGGTGGATGCACCTCAAAATAACGTCGCCTTGCCTCTTCTGTGGTATGCTTTTCATTCATGAATGCAAATGCTCTTTCTTGTGATATTGCTAGTGTTTTAACTATGGATCCTACCACTTTGTGATTCGTTCCATTACCACAAACCATATAGGTTATTGTTGGATACATAGCCAGCAAAGTTTCTAATTCCTTTTGAACTGATGCAGTAGACACAATATCCATCATCACTAATTGAGCTGTTTTTGTTAAAATGGCAACGCCTGTTTTATCACGCCCTGGATCAACTGCCAATACGTAGGGTTCCAATACCATAGTCCACTCCTCACTGATTCACTGGAATGACACGCAGCATAATTTGTACAGGTCCACTAGTGAAAGTATCTTCTCTTGTGACTGCCTCTAATCGTACGGGGCCACGTTGATTCTCTATTTTACGAATAGTAATAAATAACTCATTTCCCGGTAAAGAACCGACTTCACCTGTAATAGGATCTGGTAATATACCGTGTTTTTTCGCTTCCCCATTGACTTCTTTTAAAAATGCCAACACTTGGTCTTGCGCACTTTTACCACCATCTATCAGAGATGACCAAAGGACTGTATCTTTTTTGAAAACCATATCATGAGGATATGCATGAATTTCTGCTAGCGCCGGTTCTCCATAAATAATATTTGCTGAAGCAGTAACGCGAATCATCAATGGTTTATCCGTAGAGGCTACTACTTTTGCTACTTCATTTAAGTTATCCCGGCTCACATAAATGACTGTCTTTTCTTCTTCCATTTGGAATCGATTTAAAATAAGACGATTCGTGTCTTTCAAGAAGCTTGTTAAGGCAGCCATACTTTCTACTTCTCCTAAGCCAGGTCGAATCACAGCTTGGGATAAGACTTCTCCATTACGGAATACCACATTCCCTTCACGCACATGATTAATACCATCTTCTAATTGTTTCGTAGTTAATTGTAGATCTTGTACATGGCTTTCCAATTGTGTACGTACCTGTTCTAACCTTCCTACTTCTGCATTAGAGTTAACAAGTTTTTGTTCCGCTTCTGCATAGGCATCTTGAATCGATACTAATTGATCTCCCATGCTAGATAAAGCGCTGCGAGTTTCTTCTAGCTCTTGCTCCGTTGCTTGTACATCACTTTGTACCTTTTGCAATTGTTTATTTTTTTGATTCAATTCATCATTACTTTGTTGTAATGCCTTCGTTTTTTGATCTATATCTGCTGAAAGTTGCGCCATTTCAGCTTTCAATTTATCCATACCAAATAAAGCGGTCCGTACATTGTTTGAAGCAATACTCAACACGCCTATCGTAGCAGCAGAAATGAATATCCCCGTTACAATAGTCACAATAATAGATGTATGTTTAGGACGCAACCCAAACAAACTCATCCTCCGTTTCCCTACTTTAGTGCCGATTTTATCGCCTAAAAATGCAATTAATCCCCCCATAATGGTAATAATAAGGAGAATCCGTAGTCCTACTAACATGGTCATATACCTCAATGTAAAATACTAGTCCTATATCTTTACTTAGTATATCAAAATCCCTAGTACACTACAATGGTTATACAATAAAAGGTCTCCATATACTCATCTGCAATCAAGATATAAAAGAGTAGCATTACTTACTAAATTAGTAATGCTACCCTGTAAAATCTTATTATTTAGATACTCTCCAGTTTAAATATAAACCAGCTAATACACCTAACGTATTAGGAATCCACGCTGCTAATACTGGTGGTAACGCCCCTCCTTTACCTAGAGCGCCAGACAATGTCATTACCCCATAATAAATAAAGATAACTAACACAGAAATGCCAAATCCAATAGAAGAGCTAGACCGTTGTTTTTGTAAACCTAATGGTGCTCCTACCAAGGCAAAAATAAAGCTTGCTACAGGAATAGTAAAGCGTTGATACATTTCCATTTGCCATTCTGTAATTTTACCACCAGTAGCCTCCATCGCTTTGATTTGCTGTCTAATCTCTTTGATGGTCATCTCTTCTGGCTTACGTTGAGATCGACTAATTTTATCCGGGTCTTGCGTAATCGGCAACACTTGCTCTTCAAACTTTAATGTACGATCAATGCCCTCACCAGACGCATTGATATCATAAATAGTACCATCATGCATAATCCAGTACTGACCATTCCAATTGGCTGTTTTGGCCCGTTCAATTTGTGTCACCTGTCCATCTGTAAATTGTTGCACCGTAATATCGGACAATAACTTCGTAGAACTATCATATTTACCGGCATACATTAAGGTGTTTATCTTTTTGTCTGCCAATGTTTTTAACACAATATGTTCTTGCGTTTGTGGCGTCGCACGCTTCATAATTTCCTCGCGGATAATCGTTTGATACGCATGATTTGACGCTGGAACTACATACTCATTAAAGGCGATAGAACAAAGAGAAATTAAAAAGGCTGTAATGTACACTGGCGTTGCTAAGCGCAAGAAATTTTGCCCCCCTGCACGCATGACAATAATTTCACTAGTTCCACTTAATCGACCAAATGTCATTAAGGAACCTAATAATACGGACATAGGGAATGTCAATATAACAATATTCGGCAATGCCAACAAGAACGCTCTTGTGACAGACCACAAACTAGCACCATATTCTGTAATGTATTGGGCAATCCGAAATAATGTGCCTGTACCAATAAAGATACTAGTAAAAGCAAAAATCCCAAACAGGAATGGTCCTATGAAAGCTTTCAATATATATTTATCTAAAATTCTCATACCCACTCCTACATTCGGAAATCATCACCCAAGTAAAACTTACGTGCCACATCACTAGTAGCCACTTCATCAGCAGTTCCTTCTAGCAATATAGTACCACTATTTAAGATATATGCTTTATCCACAATCCCCAACGTTTCCCGTACATTATGGTCTGTAATCAATACCCCAATGCCACGCTCTTTCAAATGACGAATGATGGATTGAATATCTGCTACCGCAATAGGGTCAACTCCAGCAAATGGTTCATCTAACAATATAAATTTAGGATTCAATGCAATGGCTCTAGCAATTTCTACACGACGACGTTCACCACCAGATAATTGAATGCCTAAGCGATCACGAACATGAGTGATATGAAATTCCTCTAATAACGATTCCATGGTATCCTTCTGTTCTGCTTTAGAAAGATTGGTGGTTTCTAACATAGCTAGGATATTATCTTCTACGGTTAAGTTACGGAAGATCGATGCCTCTTGTGGTAAATATCCAATGCCATAGGCAGATCGTTTATACATTGGCATATGGGTCACATCCACATCGCCAATGCAGATACTCCCTGAAGTCGGTTTTTCTACACCTACAATCATATAAAAAGTAGTTGTTTTGCCGGCTCCATTAGGACCTAACAATCCTACAATTTCACCTTCTTCAACACGGACACTGACTTTGTCCACTACATTTCTTGATTTATAGGTTTTTACTAAATCCTTTGTTTCTATAAACATAAATTCTCCTTACTTTGGAGTAATGATTAATGTACTACGCCCACCAAGCGTTTCTGCACTATTGTCACTAAGTTCAATCTTTAATTCCGGCGCTTCTAGAACATTGCCATTTTGCACCGCTCTTGCATTACCTTTTAAATAGGCAACACCATCATTTTGATTTGGCGTTTGTGTGTACACTGCCTCATCAGCTGTGGCATTCACGTTACGACTAGCACTCGATAAGGTTACATTCCCTTTAGCTGTCGCCGATATTTGATTCGTGAAAGCCGTAATATGTTGACCTGTCAATACATTATCTGACATCACTAATTGTCCATGTCCAATAATCTCACCATAACCAGTTTCTGTATTATAATTCACTTGATCACCGAACAATTGACGATCATCTTTTTGTAGATGTACATTACCTGTGGCATCAAATTGGTGATTATGTAAGACATGCACTTCACCAGCTGCCATGGACATATTGTTACCAATCATGCTCACGCCACCAGTCAAAAAGCCTTCTTCACCTTTTGTATTGTACCAACCAGAAGCGCCGGTCATCGTTTTATCATCTTTTGTAATCACCACACTGCCTTTGGCTTCTGCACGACCACTAATGCCATCATATGTCAACTGATCAGCCGTAATCATTATATTTCCATTGCCAGCAGGATTTGTATCCGTTGGCGCTGCCCATACGGGAATCATCATGACACCACCCATAAGAGCTGCCATGAGTAAACGTTGTAGTTTCATGAATTTCCTTCCTACTTGCGAATCAACTTAGCATGACCTTTTGCAGTCACTTGTTGCAAAATCATATCGCCTTCTAGCACATCACCTTCTAATGTTGTATCAACATCGGTGTAAATAAATTTAGAAGTTGATTTAAATAACTGTTCTTTACTTGTATACTCTAGCCCTTCTGTGCGAAGCGTTGCACCCGTACTAGAGGTAGCCTCAATGCCACCAGATAATGTAATCTGTCCATGGTCTTTAGATACCACGCCTTTTGGTGCTTTCACTGTAAGTATTTTTCCATCCTTATGAAACGCCCCTGTTACATTTTCTAAGGTAACTACTTTTGTGACCTGATCAACGCTTATCTTTTCTGCTTTCACAGACCAAATCAGTTGTCCATTTTTTTCTTCTTTCAATTCTGTTCCATTAAAACTAATAGAATTTCCAGAGGGTCCTATCGTGGTGGTTTCTACTCCACCATACAAAAAATATCCAACTCCCAAAAGAATTAAAATGCCTACCACAATCGTGAGGAGAAGTTTTTTATTGTTCTTCATGGACAGCCTCCCGCACTTGTAGTTTATGTTCGATATCTGTGATTTCATGAATTTTTGTGTTCCAACGATGCTGGAACCACAACCATTCATCAGGATGTTCTCTAATAAACGCTTCTGTTATCTTCACAGTTTCTTCCGTAAGACGGAACATATCTTTCTCCACATCACCAGTATCTTTATAATGAAGTGCTGGCAATATATGGACAATGTGACCATTCTCTTTACGAGATGCAAAGACTGGCACAACAGGAGCTTTAAACTTTTTCGCAAAGGATGCTGGTCCCGTCACCGCTGATGAATCTTGTCCTAAGAACATCACTGGCAAACCAGTGTACCATCCATCTTGATCCGCTAAGAAACCCAATAATTTCTTTGCTTTCATCGCTTGTGCAGCGCCTCTCATTTCAGAACCACCGCGAGCAAATACTTCTAATCCTACCATTTCTCGGTATTCATTTAGCAATCTTGTGAATTGAGCATTCGGTTGTTTTTTGACAATCGTTGTGGACGGATACCCATGAGCCGCCAAGGCTGCGCCCATCCACTCCCAATTGCCTACATGGGCCGTCAAAATAACAACACCTTTATCTTCTGCCATGGCTGTATCTAGATGCTCTAACCCACGCATTTCGATATGTTCTTTAATGAACTCTGGTGTCAAATTCGGCATATATAATGTTTCCATCACAGAACGTCCCAAGTTTTGAAAGAGTCGTCCTAATATGGCATCTGCTTCTTTTTCATCTATGGAAAGGCCAATCATTAGATTATGTAATCCTCGTTTGACCTGTTTTTTTCCTACTAATCTATATAAAGGTCCTAGAGTTGCTCCAATGGATAAGATTGTAGAATAAGGTAATGTACAAACTAACTTACTAAGCGTTTTTAAGGCTGTATATTGCCATTCTCCTGCCATGAAAGCCTCCTTTCTACTGACCTACTTGGTAGGATTCCTCACGGTATAACCGTACCGCATCCTCCCAAAGTCCTGCTTGTTTCAAAATATACTCCACTGCTTCACGCACCGCTCCTTGTCCACCGTTAGCTTGGCAGATATAGTGAGCTACTTGTTTCACTTCTGGTACACCATCTTGTGGTGTCATCGCTAATCCCACCTTAGACATAATGCCTAAGTCATTGAGGTCATCGCCCATATAGGCAACTTCGTGAGCCTCTAACTCTAATGTTTTCAAGAGCTCCTGTAATCCAGCACTCTTATTATGGCTCCCCATTTGAATATGAGAAATTTTTAATTCTTTTGATCGTCGCTCTACGATAGGGGATGTACGGCCCGTAATGATTGCCGTTTGTAATCCCATACGCTGTGCTAGAGCCAATCCTAATCCATCTTTTGCATGAAAAGCTTTAATTTCTTCTCCACTAGATGTATACGTAATCTCGCCCTTTGTCAGCACTCCATCCACATCTAAGATTAAACAACGTATTGCCATTATACAATACCCCTTCGCAACAAATCTGTAATATGTACTAACCCAAGGCTAGTTCCATCATGACCAACAACAGGAAGTACTGTAATTGGCCGTGGCTGATTCTTCTCCATCATGTGAAGTGCTTCCGCCGCTAGTTTATCTTTAGTAATCGTACGCGGTGATTTCGTCATCATATCTTCCACAGACCATACTAGGAAATTGCATCCAGAATCTAGACCACGTCGAATATCTCCATCTGTTACTAAACCAATTAATTTACCTTCTTCATCTACTACATTAGCTGCTCCAAGACCTTTGTTGGTCATCACAAATAATGCATCTTGCACAGTAGCACCTTTATGAATAATAGGATTATCATCACCGCTATGCATAATATTTTCTACTGTGAGCAACAATTTACGACCTAGGGAACCACCTGGATGGAATACAGCAAAATTTTCTGGTGTAAATTGATGTTGATCTAATAAACACACCGCCAATGCATCACCCAAGGCTAATGCAGCTGTGGTACTACTAGTGGGAGCCAGCCCTAAAGGACATGCTTCTTTATCTACACAAACGACCAAAACTATATCAGAATTTTTTCCTAATGTAGAACTTGGATTCCCTACTACAGAAATTAATTTAGCCCCTATGCGGCGTAAGGATGGTAATAAACTGATAACCTCCCCAGTTTCTCCACTATTAGAAAAAGCCAATACTACATCATCAGAGGTAACCATACCTAAATCGCCATGTACCCCTTCACCAGGGTGTAAAAATAATGCAGGTGTACCTGTACTCGCTAATGTAGCCGAAATTTTTCGTGCAATATGTCCAGATTTTCCCATACCTGTACAGACCACACGTCCTTTAGAGGCTAAGATTAACTCTACTGCTGCTTCAAACCGATGGTCTAATGTTTCAATTAAGTCTAACACTGCTTTTGATTCTTCTTGGAGCACCTGTGCTGCTCGTTCAAGTATCTTCATAGTTCACCTGCATCCTTTACATCTGTACTATTTTTTTACGATTTTGTCGATAGCTACTAAATCAGTTAATAATTCTTCTAGAGAATCTAAATATAACATATTTGGTCCATCTGAAAGTGCTTCTTCTGGATTATCATGAACTTCAAAGAACAATCCATCCACACCACTGGCAACAGCGCCACGTGCTAAGTTAGCCACAAATTCACGTTGACCAGAAGATGCTGTGCCTGCTCCACCTGGTAATTGTACAGAATGTGTGGCATCGAAGATAACTGGATATTCAAAAGAACGCATAATTGGGAAAGATCTCATGTCTACCACTAAATTATTATAGCCAAAGCTAAATCCACGTTCCGTCAACATTAAGTTCTGATTGCCAGATTCTTCCATTTTTTTCAACACATTGCTCATATCTTTAGGAGCCATAAATTGACCTTTTTTCACATTCACGCATTTTCCAGTAGCCGCAGCTCCGTATACCAAATCAGTTTGACGGCACAAGAATGCTGGAATTTGAAGGATATCCAACACTTCAGCAGCTGGTTCAATTTGAGTAATATCATGAATATCACTTACCACTGGTACCTGCAACTCTTCTTTAATAGCTTTCAAAATTTCTAAACCTTCTACGAGGCCTGGGCCACGGAAGGAAGAATAGCTAGAGCGATTGGCTTTATCAAAGGAAGCTTTGAATACGTAAGGAATACCCACTTTATCACAAATTGCTTTCGCACGACGACCAATCTCCAATGTGCGTTCATAGCCCTCAATCACGCATGGGCCCGCTAATAAAAATAAGCCTTTACCTCCACCAAGTGTAAGGTTGCCTACTTGTACTGTTTTCATAGTATCTCCTTTCTAAACGAAATTGTTTATGCTTCTAATTGGTGAAATATTTCATTCACTCGTTCTAAATCTTCTGGTGTATCTACGCCCACAAAGCGTTGGTCCGTAGTAATGACCCGAATGGTATATCCATTTTCTAAGGCCCGTAACTGCTCTAAGGATTCAGTTAATTCTGCCGGTGTTGGTTCCATCTTTGCATAGGCTAGTAGGAATTGACGATTATATCCATACATGCCTACATGCTTGAGAGGAGGTACCACAAATGCATGTCTAGGATAGGGAATTAAAGACCGAGAAAAATACATAGCGTTCCCCAATCGATTCACAATCACTTTCACAGCACTAGGCTCATTGTATTCTAATTCTAACAAAGGACAGCCTACTGTGCCCATTTGTAACGTCAAGTCTTCTTTGAACTGACGAGCTAATTCATCAATGACAGACGCATCAATGAGTGGCTCATCCCCTTGTACATTAATAATTACATCAATATCTGTTCTTGTAGCTGCTACTTCTGCCAATCGGTCAGTGCCAGTCAAATGGTCGGCTCTCGTCATCATCACTTGCCCACCAAATGCAGTAACCGCATCATACACACGTTCATCATCTGTAGCCACGATGACCTCATGAATTTCAGTGGTTTTTGATACTTGTTCATAGACCCGTTGAATCATTGGTTTATTACCAATCATCGCTAAGGGTTTACCCGGCAATCGTGTCGATCCATAGCGCGCTGGAATAATACAAGCTATACGCATATTACTTCCCCTTTGCTATTTGCAAAACATAGGATTTAAAATCTTCTTCACCTTTGGTAAATGCAATACCAATTACTAATACATAGACAGGAATCTGTAAGTCTCGTATGGCCCGTACTTGTGATAACTTGACCGCATCCTTTTCTGTGGTGATAATCCCTTGGATACCAGTTTTAAAACAACGTTCCCATAATTTCACAACATCTTCCTCAGAATAATCATGATGGTCTCCAAAACTCATCATATCCTGTACAGTGAATCCATAACTTTTTAAATTAGAAATGAACGAACTCGGTTGACCGATTCCACTAATAGCTAGTAAAGGAGTACCGTCATAGTCACTAATACCATGAATCGGTCCATTATGACTCCATTCTTCCATCGTTTGAAAGCCCACTGTTTGATGAATGGTTTCTGCTACCGGAACAAGAGGTGCCAAGGAATGAATCTCTGCACGTAGTTCTTCTAGTTGTTCCGAATCCACTTGATTCGTTTTCGTTAACACAATATAGGTAGCTCTCTTCAAGTTTTCCAATGGTTCTCGTAGAAGTCCTCTTGGCAATACCGCACCATAGCCAAATGGGTGACTTGCATCAATCAACACAATATCTGCATCACGGCCCAAGGCACGATGCTGAAATCCATCATCCAAGACAAGCACATCGGATTGCATATCTTCAACGGCAATTTTTGCAGACTCTACTCGTTTTGAACCTATAATAACATTCGCATTAGGTAATGTTTTTGCCAATAACCAAGCTTCATCACCACTAATAAAAGAGGATACATCCACAGCCCCTCGTCTAGATACGACAATAGGCTTTTTATTATTATCTGCTTTGTAGCCACGGCTTAAGACGCTCACTGTATGTTGGGCTGTATCTAATGTTTCACATACATAACGTACCATGGGTGTTTTGCCCGTGCCTCCAACTGTAATATTTCCTATACTAATGACCGGCACTGGCATTCGCAATACTCGGTGTGGGTGGTTATAGCGTTCATTGCGATATTCTACGACTCTTTCATAGACTTTACTAGCCTTTTCCAAACCATTGCGCAGAGCATCTCCCAAGGAGCCTTCCATCTGTCCACTAATGATATGCTTAAAGAGTTGTTCTCCTTTCATGAGTAAACCTCCTCCGTATCCCCTTAGTATAACTTAGGATATTAAAACTAATATGAATCGATTATGGTACTATGTGAAAGCGTTCAAAAAGACGGCGTAACTCCTCTGTATTGCGTTGTGTAGCTCCCCGATTTTCACTGACTACTTCCAAGCAATGACGACTCATCTCTTCTCGCATAGTATGGTTAGCACACAAAGTTTGCAATACTCTTAATAATTCTCTTTCATCATGTACCATTGTACAAGCACCACGGGAGCTCAACAAACTATAGATTTCCTTAAAGTTAAACATATGTGGTCCTACAATAATTGGCTTACCATGAGCAGCTGGTTCCAATATATTATGACCTCCAGTTTTTACTAAAGATCCACCTACAAAAATAATATCCCCCAAACTATATAGCCGACCTAATTCACCGATGGTATCTAAAATCACCACTGGAATTTCTTCATGTACAGGTTCTGTCATAGCACTACGACAAATCGCTTTCAACCCATATTTTTGAGATAATGCTTTTACATCATTACCACGCATAATTTCGCGAGGTGCAATCAGTAATCGCGCATTGGGATAAGATTGTAAAATTTCTTTAAACGCTTGAAACAACTTATCCTCTTCCCCTTTATGGGTACTACCTGCCACGATAATAGGATGATTGTGTCCAAATCCAAACTCATGTTGCAATTGTTCTTTTTCTTCATCTGTTACCGTTGCATAGGTTTGATCATATTTCGTATTCCCTGTAACGGTTACCTCTTGTACATTTGCCCCTAATACAGTGATATATTCCGCATCTAATTTAGATTGCATACAGAATCGATCTATGGACCCCAACATATCATGCATAAAAGATTTAATATGCATATACCGTGACATAGAACGATCACTGATACGACCATTGACCATCATAACTGGAATCTGTTCAGCTTTGGCAATACGAAGAAAGTTTGGCCAAATTTCAGTTTCAACCAATAAAATTGCAATGGGCTTAATCGTTGTCAAAATTCTTCGTGTCAAAAATGGCAAGTCTAAGGGGAAGAAAATAATCCCTTCTGCTTCCGGAATGATGCGGCGTGCCATGGCATGTCCAGTAGCGGTTACCACAGATACAACTACAACTGCATCAGGAAAGCTTTTTTTGATGTCTTTCACCAATGGGCTGGTAGCTACAATTTCGCCTACAGAAGCCGCATGCAACCAAATAGCCCGTTTACCTTCAATTTTTTTCATCAATGTGCTAGGCATGAATCCTGCACTTTGTTTGATCCGCTCGTAGAATCCTTCTTCAAAGGCCAAACGGTAGAGAATCACCGGTATCAAGCCAATCCAATAGATAATGAGAAGTATATTGTATATCCAATACATAGTTTATCCTTTTCTGGCAAATTGAACAGAATATAAATGGCTATATAAGCCATTCAACGCTAATAATTCATCATGTGTGCCTTCTTCTACAACACAACCTTGCTGTAAGACCACAATATGATCGGCATGTTTAATAGTACTCAATCTATGAGCAATGACTAGAGCCGTTCTATTTTTCATTAGTCGTTCTAACGCTTCCTGTACAATCTTTTCACTTTCAGTATCTAAGGCTGAGGTAGCCTCATCAAGAATTAAAATGCTCGGATTTTTCAAGATAGCTCGTGCAATAGCAATACGTTGACGCTGACCACCCGATAAAGAGTTACCTCGCTCTCCCACAATCGTATCAAATCCATTCGGTAATTTTGCAATAAACTCATAGGCATTCGCTGCTTTAGCCGCCTCAATGATTTCTTGTTCAGTAGCATCTAAGCGACCATATAAAATATTTTCACGTACTGATGCATTGAATAACATCGTATCTTGTGGCACTAAACCAATATTTTCTCGTAAGGACGTAAATGTGACATCTCGCACATCTACACCATCAATGCGAATGGCGCCACCTGTTACATCATAAAAACGTGGTAACAAGTTCGCTATCGTTGATTTGCCGGCTCCAGAAGGACCAACAATCGCCACGGTTTGCCCTTGTTTCACCGTTAAGTTGACGCCTTTTAAAGCTAAATTATCTTCATCATAAGCAAATTGTACATTGTCGAATTCTACAGTTCCTTGTACATCTGTTAATGCTTTTGCCGTTGGTGATTCTTTCACATGAGGTTCTGTTTCTAAAATATCGATAACACGATCTCCTGCTGCCATTGCTTTTTGCAAGTTACCATAGACTTGAGTTAAGCGTTTCACAGGATTAGATAAGTTAATAGCATAAATTAAGAATGCAATCAAGGAACCTGCTGTAATATAACCTTGCACTACAGAATATCCGCCATACCATAGAATAATCACCACTGCAATGGCCGCTGCAAATTCCACCATAGGCCCCATGACAGCTGTTAATTTTGTAGCTTTCATAGCTGCATCAAAGTTATTTTGGTTCTCTTGTTCAAATCGCTTAAATTCATATGTTTCACGAGCAAAAGAACGAATCACGCGCACCCCTGAAATAACTTCTTGTAAAAACGCCGTAATATCCGCTGTTCTACCTTGTACCTCATGACCTGCAGAGCGCAATTTTTTACCAAATATATTCGTTAATCCTAATACAACAGGCACAATAATCAAGGTTAAAAGGGATAGTTTCCAATCCAAGTAAAACATGAAGACTAAGGACCCTACTAAGGTAACTCCTTCTGTCATGAACGATATAAGATTGTCTACAATAGCTTGTTGTAACGCCCCTACATCACTAGTCACATTACTCATGATAACCCCTGTTTTACGACGGTCAAAATAAGCTTGATCTAACTTTTGTAAATGCTTAAATAAGGTTTCACGAATATCGATAACCACGCGCTGTCCTACATAAGCCATCATATAGTTTTGCCCATAGGTAGCAAATCCACGAAGCAAGAAAATTACTAAAATAGCAATCACAATTAATGTTAATAAGCCTAAATCTTTATCTTGCAATACGCCATCCACTACATTTCGGATTAACCATGGTACCACTAAATACCCCATGGCAGCTGCAATCATACAAAATATCCCTAATATGAGTCGCATCCTATATGGCACAATAAATGCCAATAGTTGTTTATAACGATTCATTTACGCCTCCTTCATTGCGACTGATGCAATGACATCAGCTACACGTTGCACCGCTCCCGGTGCCCCTAATTCTACTTTCACTTGCGCTAAATCGGCTTTCATCTGCGTATATACCGCTTCATGATCTAAGATATTAGCTAGTTCTCGTTCTACATTTTCTGGCGTTACATCCCCCTGTAATAACTCAGGAATAATGCGACGCTTCGCCATAATATTAGGCAATCCAATATGATCTATTTTTACCAGTAACTTACCAATTCCATACGTAACAGGTGCCACTTTATAAATCAATACAGTAGGTACATTCATCAAGGCTGTTTCTAAGGTAGCTGTCCCTGAAGCCGCAATACATGCGGTACAAATCTGCATTAAATCATAGTTATGACCTTCTGTGACAGTGACTGGTACAGAATAACTTTGTAAAATTCTGTCAATATCTTCTCTAGGTATTGTATGTGCCCGTGGTAAGAAGAACTTCAAATCTGTATGATTTTTATATAACCGTTCTGCTGCTGCCAGCATTGTGGGTAATAACCCTTCTACTTCTTGTTTACGACTACCTGGCATCAAAAGAATATTGCGACTCCTTGTATCTGCACCGAAATGAGAAAGCGCTGCTTCGACGGACATGGTAGGATGTACAATATCTACCAAAGGATTTCCTACAAATTCCACATCTACACCAAATTCACGGTATGCCTCTGCTTCAAAAGGAAAAATAGAAGCTACTTTTGTCACTGTTTTAGCGATATCCTTGCCTCGTCCTTTATTCCAAGCCCAAATGGTAGGGGCAATGTAATACACCACAGGTATATGTAATTCTTTTGCCACCTTCGCTAACTTCATATTAAAACCTGGATAGTCAATACACACCAACACATCTGGCTTTTCTCGTAGCATAGCTTCTTTTAAGAAGCTGCGAAGTTTAAAAAATGTGGGCAAATGTTTTATTATTTCAACAATACCGATGAACCCTAGTTGCTGAATATCGTATATAATATTCACACCCGCTTCCTTCATCAAGTCTCCGCCCATGCCAAATAGTTGTGCTTTTGGATATGCCTCCAATAAAGCCTTTGCCACACTGGCACCATGCGTATCTCCTGATGCTTCACCAGCAGAAAACATAATCTTCATGCTTACTCCTCATCCGGCCCTTCTACGGCACAGATTACGATACCTAATTCGTTTGCTTTTTGCAAAACTGCTTCTTGCTCAACAAAAATCGTCCGTTTCGCCTCCATAGCTAGGACCTTGCAGTTACCGGTAATCATAGATTCTAACGTCTTCATACCTACCGCTGGAACATCAAAACGTACGTCCTGATTAGGTTTTGCAGTTTTTACCACCACAGCCCCTTCACGACCCAAGGCACCGCCTCGCTTGATACACTCATCGGTTCCTTCAATGGCTTCTATGGCCATCGCCGCTTGTTCTTTCACTACTACGGTTTGTCCAATGTCAAGTGCACCCATTTGTTTCGCTAAGGTAAAACCAAACTCAATATCTAATTGCTCCACCTCTGTTGGTTTTCTCATTGTCATGACACCTACTGGTGGCATAAGAGATCTCATATATTTTGTTTGATCCGCTACCGCTAGTCCTTCTTTTTCTAATTCCTCTACGATAGCTAGCATGATCGTATCATCTTTACGATTGCGCAAACGATTCAACAATTTGATCGTACGCATATCTGGTATGGTTGTTATCTTTTTATACAGATGTTCTTTTGTTACTTTTCCTAACATAGTCACATCTGTGACGCCCTCTTTAAGGAACGTTTTAATCACTGTATCTGATTTAAAGACGCTGATTTGGTAGTATGCATCGGCCTCTGCTTGTAATTCAGGAGCTCCCTCTGTTACAACAGAAATGACCACAACTTCATAGCCTTCATGTTGAGCAGCTCGCATAAATTCAACTGGCAGATTACCAATTCCTGCAATCAATCCTACTTTCGCCATAACGCCTCCCACTAACTTTTAATTATAAAAATTCTAATCTATATTATACCATATATAGGGCATAAATGGCATGAAAGTTCACAATAAAAAATACATGGAAAAGCATACATTGTATGCTCTTCCATGTATTATAATTCCATTATTAATCTCTGCGTACGCGCATGATACCACGATCTGCATTGCGTAAGAAACGTAGCATGTGTTCAATCTCAACAGAAGATATTAAATTCAATTCCATTTCTTCAATTGCTTTAGACAGACTATAGCCACTGCGATATAGAATACGAAATGCCTTCTTCAACTCACGACGCACTTCTTCAGATACTCCAGCGCGAGCTAACCCTACAGAGTTCAACCCAATTACATGCGCTGGCTGTCCATCCGCAATGACATAGGGAGGGATGTCTTGTACGACTTTCGCCATACCACCAACCATAGCATTACGACCAATTTTTACAAACTGATGGACCCCTGCAATACCTCCAATAACCACGCGATCTTCTACAATTACGTGACCAGCAAGGCCTGCACAGTTACTCATGATAACATTATTGCCTACGATACAGTTATGCGCCACATGTGTGCACGCTTGGAACAAACAATTGTTACCAACTCGTGTCTCTTCCCCTTCACCAGTAGCACGACTGATAGTTACGAATTCACGAACTACTGTATTATCGCCAATAATGCAATAACTTTTTTCACCTTTAAATTTTAAATCTTGTGGTTCCAAACCGATAGCACAACCCGGAAAAAATTCATTATTTTTACCAATCGTTGTCCAGCCACCAATAACTACATTAGCGCCAATTTTAGTACCATCTCCGATTTCAACATGTTCTCCAATGACTGCACCAGGACCAATAATAACATTTTTACCAATTTTTGCATCTGGATGTATGACTGCAGTACTATGAATTTCAGATGTTGCATTTTCCATGCCAACTACGATCATCTGTGTCACTCCTTACATTTTGAAAGTTATTCTGGCTTCACTAAGGCGAACATGTACTCACCACTTGCCACCAATTTATCACCTACATACGCACGACCTTCTACTTTACCCATACGACCTTTGATTTTTACTACATCAGCCTCGATGCGTACTTGATCACCAGGTTTAACTGGATGACGGAAACGTACTTTATCTATACCTGTAAACATTGGTGTTAAGCCACGATTTTCTTCAGGATACAAGAGTGCAATACCACCTACTTGAGCAATTGCTTCTGTAATCAATACACCTGGCATCACAGGGTTACCTGGAAAGTGACCCATGAAATGTGGTTCATTGAAAGTACAATTTTTAAGACCTACCGCACGTTTCATTGCTTCCATTTCAATAATACGATCTACCAATAAGAATGGATAACGGTGTGGTAGAATTTCCATAATTTCTTCAATTGTAAGAATCATGTTATGCCTCCTCTTGCATTTCTTTTAAAATTTCTCGACTTAATCGCGAGTTTAAATTATGACTCGATTTCACAGCAATAATATGGCCTTTTAGATGGCCCACCAAGAATAAATCGCCTAATATATCTAAAATTTTATGACGTACTAATTCATCTGGAAAATTAAGTTCCGATAAACAAGTTGTATCATCATAGACAATCACGTTTTCCGTGGATCCGCCTTTAGCTAATCCCATCGCTTGCAATTGTTCGATTTCTTTTGTAAAACCAATCGTTCTTGCTGGCGCAATTTCTGTAGCAAATACATCAGGATTAATCTCATAATCTGCATGTTGCGTACCTAGCATAGGATGACTATTAATACTTGTGAAAGTCACTCGGAATCCATCATAAGGACGAATCACGATAAATTTATCTTCTTCATAGATGCCATGAGACTGTTTCACAGTGTACACACGACGGTCTGCGTCTTGTTCTACAATACCTGCCTCTTTGATAAGTTGTACAAATGTGGCTGATCCACCATCTGCTATAGGAGGTTCTGGTGAGTTCAATTCGATGATACAGTTATCAATAGCCATGCCGTAGAAAGCTGCTAAAATATGTTCTACTGTAAATACTTTGGCTTCCCCATCTTCTAAAGTAGTTGCCCGCATTGTATTCGTAACATTGCGAATATCTGCCTTCACAGAAGGAGTGCCTGGTAAATCTGTACGTACAAAGGTAATCCCAGTATTTGGCTCACTAGGTAGGATACGCATTTGCACAGGTAAACCACTGTGTAATCCATTCCCTTCGTAGCTAATGGCTTTACTAATTGTTTGTTGTTTCATAAGGACCTCCTTTCTACAGTTTTTGGTTCATTACATCTGGTGGTACTTCTATGGTTTCACCATAAAAACGACGTGTCCATTTCCAACGGTTATGGAGCCAGAACCAATCTTCAGGATATCGTCTAATATAATCTTCTAACCATTCATTGAGCATTGTCAATGTAACGGCAATATCACGTTTACGGTCCTCTGTTTTTTCTGCATATACAGGAGGATGTACGGTAATTTCATGTTTTTCAGTATATTCATTAAAACGAATGGTAATCGGAATAATCGGTACATCTTGCATGCGAGCCATCGCGGCTGGCCCTACAGGAGTCAAGGTTTCGTAGCCGAAAAATGGCACTAACTGACCTTTATCTCCTGGATCTTGGTCCATAATAAGACCAATGAAAGAACCTTGTTGTAATTCTTTTACCATTTCACGGACACCTGTTTTATAGGTTACGTGTTGTTTCATAAGCTCACGATATTCATTGATAAATTTGTCCGCATCACCTTGTTGTTGCATGGCTACTGAAATCAAAGGATACCCTTCCGATGCTAAAATGCCTCCTAGTAATTCCCAGTTTCCACTATGGAGAGCGATAATAATAGCACCTTTGCCATCTTCTTTGGCAGTTTCCAGATATTCACGGCCTTCCATGGTGAACATCTCTTTATACTTACCATCTTTAATTTCAGGATACCGAAGCACATCCACAATCATACGACCAAATCGTGTCACACTGGCTTTGGCAATTCGCTTTGCCTCTACAGGATCATCTGTAATTCGACAAAACAAGATTTGTCCGATCGCCAATCGTTTTCGATTGCTTGGTGTGCAAAGCCATCCTAATTGTCCTAATAGGTACCCAATGCCATATTGTATTCGATATGGTAAAGCGCATAGGATAGCACTGAATAGTTTCATACAGGTATATAACATAGGTACACCTATTTATCTTCTAATTTAGCTTGCAATGCAGCTACTTCTTTTTCTAATGCTTTCAACTGTTTTACCATATCTGGCAATCGGCTTTCATAAGCCGCCAATTTCAACCATTCTTTGTGTGGTCTCATTGGGAATCCCGCATATAGTCCATTGGATGGCACATTACCTGTGATACCCGTTTTACCAGCAAAGGTTACATTATCACCAATTGTAATATGTCCTGTACAGCCTGTTTGACCTGCAAAGATAACATGGTTGCCACATTTTGTACTACCAGCGATACCGACTTGAGCAATCAAGAAACAGTCTTCGCCAATTTCCACATTATGACCTAGGTGAACTAAATTATCGATTTTAGTCCCACGGCGTACCAACGTAGATCCCATAGTGGCATTATCGATACAAGAGCAAGAGCCTACTTCCACATCATCTTCTAAAATCACGTTACCTACTTGTGGGATATGTGTATGTTTGCCGTTTTCAGTGGCAAAGCCAAAGCCTTCTCCACCTACAACCGCATTCGCACGCAATACAACCCGTTTGCCCAAAATACAATTTTCATGCACTACGGAACTTGCGTAAATCGTTGTACCTTCTCCAATACGTGCATTGTGTCCAATATACACATAGGCATGTAATGTCACATTATCAGCGATGATAGCATTATCGTAGATCACACAATAGGGTCCAATTTTTACATTCTTACCAATTGTCACATTTTTGCCAATAATGGCTGTTTCATGAATCCCTTCAGGAAATACTACAGGGGGATGGAACACTTCCAATAATTTAGCAAATGCTGCTTTGGCATTAGATACCACAATTTGAGGGGTCTCACAGTCTTCAATCTTAGCATCTACCAACAACGCACCCGATTTGCTATCTTTGGCAAACTCTCTATAATCACCAATAGCAAAACTGATAGCATGAGCTGCACCTTGATCTAAACTGCGGGCTTCTTCAATACTAATAGAACCATCACCATATACGGTACCCTCAACCAGTTTGGCTAGGTCTTCTACTGAAAACTTCACTATGAAGCCTCCTTACTTTTACTCTCTTATTATTTACTAGTTTCTCCGGATGCTGCGCCTTCATTCATTTTTTTAAGCACTTCTTCCGTAATATCAATACCACCAGTTACAATAGCTTGATCATTAGCAACAACAGTCAATTCTTTTTCTTTTGCTACAGCTTGAATATTGGACTCTACATAGGCTTTAAATTCTTTACCTTTAGCTTGACCATAAATTTGCAACTCTTGTTGCGCATTCATTTGGGTTTGTTGGAATTGTTCTTCTGTTTGAGTTCCTTGCACTTGTGCCAAGCGATCTGTCACTTCTTTTTGTTTAGCTTCCATCTCTTTATTGATATCTTTTGCTTTTTGGCTTTCTTGTACTAATTTTTCAGTATTTACCACACCTACTTTGTCAGTTGTGCCACAACCAGCAACCAATCCTAATGCACATACCATCATAGCTCCTGTAGCCATACGTTTCCACATTGATTTCATCACGTTACTCCTTTATTTTCCATACGATTGAATGATTTCATCTGTCAAATCCATGCCAGTACGATCCGTAATATGATCTACTAGCACTAAATCTAATTGTTTCGTTCTCGCCAGAACACCTGCACGAACTCGAATATCTTCTAGAATAGCATCATGCAAGGCTTGTACTTCATCTCGCTTTTGTGCCAATCGTTGTTCCCATTCTGCGTCCCACAATGTAGTACCGTCTCGACGGACCTTAGCCAGCACTTCTTGCTGAGAATCCACTAAGCCTTTTATAGAGCGATCTCTTTGATCCCCCAAGGCTTTTGCCTGTTCTGTAGCATAGGCACTCAACTTTTGTTGTGCTTCTGCATGAGCTGGCGCCATAACTTCAGCTACCTTCGCTTCAATTTCTTTCCATTGCTCAGAACCGCTCAGACCATGACTGCGCTGTGCCAAGAGTTCCGATAAACGTTGTTCTTTCGCACGCTTTTCTGTGGCCCATCGCTGACGTTGTATATCATCAATCGGCGTTATATTCATTTCCGTTGTTAACCATAATTGTAGGTTGACAATTTCTATATCTGCTTCACTAGGTTCTACCTTATATGTACTGCGGTATTGTTCAATTAACCGTCGTTGCTTAGCAGCTAATTCTTGATTTAGTTCTGCTTCTCGTAATGCAATTTTAGTTTGCAACTCACGATCCAAACTTTCTGTTAAATTTGACTCTAATTGTTTTAGATGTTCTTCAGATTTACCTACTTCGGTGCCTAACTTAGATTTCAGAAGTTCATCTTCTTTATCTCGCTGAGCTTCTAACCGAAGCAACTCTTTTTTCTGTACATCATAACTAGGAAAGTTTGGATGCTGTTCTACCACATCTTGCAATCGTACAACACCAATACGTGGTTCCTGTACGGCCTTTGAATGCTGGTGTCCATAATATCCACCAATACCCACAGCACATACCAGCATACCTATAAAAGCGAAGATAGGTCCTTTTCCCATTTGGATTTTACCTTATTTAGTTTCAGATAATTTTTTGCTCACTTGTTCTGTTATATCAGTACCACCAAACAATACAGATTCTCGACTTAATACAATACTAAGCCCTTTACCATCAGCCACAGTTTTAGATGCTTCATCCACGCGTTTTTTTAGATTTTCTTGAATTGTTTGTTGTTTTTCTTGCATTTTTTGACGAAGCTCATCAGATAATTTTGCCTTACCTGCTTCATCCAAATTAGCAGATTTTTCATTGAACTCTTTTTGTAATTCTTCATTATATGCAGCGTACTCTTGTTGAGCATCTTGTACTAAGTTTGGATTACTTTCTACAATTCGTTGCATATCAATGACGCCAATATTACTGATGGCACTGGAACCACCATGTCCCGCCATCTGTGTGTATGCCAAAGCGCCCACACTGATAACAAAAAGAACGCCAACAATGATGGACACTGTTTTTACATTCTTTTTATTGTTTAATAAACGCATCATAGTGTATCTACCTTCTTTCTTTATATTCGTCCTATTAAGCGCAACCATCGATCATGGTCACCCCATACATATTCTAATCGTAAATATTCATGCACATCATAGGAAAGAGCAAACTCATTCGCTTTTGCAGTCATATCTCTTTCATATCTTGCATTCCAACGGTTTCCAATATTTTGTTGCACAATTCCATACTGGTGATGATTAGGCACTCCATATTGATACCCTATCTTTGTCTCTTTCGTGAATTGATACCCATAAGATGGCTTAAAGGACCATTCCAAACGATTCGGCAAAAACTCTGTTTCTACATACCAATCATGCGGTCCATCATGAACCCCCGTGTACAACCGTAATCCTACGGAATCTACGCCACGCCCCATATCCAAATAGCCTTCCCCTCGAAGAATATACTTAGAGGAATCTACATGAATTTGCAAGGTCGTCTCTGACCCCACTTCCAAGGTGGGAATCATCGTTACACCAAACTGTGTAACACCACGGCTTTTGTTGAGTTCACCTTGTATCTCTTTTTCTATCATCATTTGATGACGTCTTACAAAGGACACTGGTAAGCCTTCTAATTGACGCAGTTTTTTTTCGTAGTATTGATGCAGAGTATAAAAGAACACGCTCGGCAATGTATTAGATTGAATCGTCACCGCTGTACGACTAACACTATTTCCATTTGGAACTAAGTACACCGTCGCCTTTGCTGTATCGCCTCCTACCACATCAATTTGTGGGGTAAACTCAGGTAAAGCACCTTCCAGTTCTGTACGCACGGCTTTTTGTGCCAATGGTGTAATCCAATCCAAGGAGTCTAAGGATGCCCCTAAGAGCATTTGCTCCAACCGTGGCTGTATAGATCCTAGATCTGTTTTCATCAACGATTGTCCATAAGGTGATATATTTCCATAGTTTATCTTTGTTTCCAAAGATTGCACTACCTTCCCATAGGGTTCCAAGGCTAAGTGAATCGACATACTTTCACCAACATCCATAGAGATAGTTTTCACCGTATATCCATAGAGGATTCTGTCCACCACATCTGTCGTGGCTATCGTATACGCATCTAAGGATTCCTTGATATGATAGTCTTCTTTCCCTTGGAACATATACGTAGCAGCCCCTTGAATACTGGCAACCATTCGTGCCTTAAGGGCAGTTGGAATCGTTCCTGTTGTACTGTGCAGGTCCACATGCACCGTTTGTACAGGCGTTCCATAGACAGAGGGGATACCTAATGTTGCCATTAGAAGAGCCCCTCCTATCCATTGCTGTAATTTCATAAATTAGAATTGTCCACCAAAGCTGAAGTGGAATTTCTTTTGATTTTTACTAATACCATAGTCGATACGTACTGGACCAATTGGTGTTGTCACACGCACGCCGGCACCGACGGAAGCATTAAATGTTTTAGAATGTTTGAACCAAGGTACATTTGGTGCATCCCATGCATCACCTAAATCTGTAAATAATGCACCGCTGACTTTATTCCAAATTGGGAAGCGATATTCTGCTGTAAAGTTGTACATTTTTTTACCACGATATTGATCATCCTCATAAGCACGAAGAGAATCAGAACCACCAATTGTATATAATTGGCTATATGGTAGATCACCAACAGCCCAACCAATACGGCCACGGAACGCCAATACTTGTTTATTACCTACTTTTTTGTATGTTCTAGCTTCACCAGTGAATTTATAGAAGTTGAAGTCACCGCCTAATCCATGACCACCCCATTGCAATGTACTGGACAAGCGTTTACCACGGCTTGGTTCGTACACATTATCACGGGAGTCAAATACTTTTTGCCAGCTAATGCTGTTTGTTGTGCCAAAGTTATTTTTCAAATATCCAGATGCTAGGAATGGATACCCATGGTTATTCCAACGAGGTCCTTGAGATTGGTTTGTATCATAACGGAAACCACTAGAATCTTTAGTATCCCATACGTATGTATCTTTACGATGCTCTAATGTGACATAATCGCGAGTAAACTCAGCCGTTTGGCGACCTAAGAAAATATTAAAGCCATTAGATTTTCTATCATAGGTAGCCACAGATTGACCTTTTTCATTGTAATCTGTATATTCGTTTAATTGATTGTAGTAGGTTACCCCTAAAGATGTGCCTTTTCTATCAATCCATGGACGCAAGTAGGATACAGAGTAGTTTTTATAACCTGCTGCACCGCCGAACTCCCAGTGAACCTTCACTTTATCACCAGTACCGCGTAAGTTTTCTTCACCCACTTCTACAATACCTACAAAGCCATCAGCATCAGAATAACCTGCACCTAATGTAATCGTACCTGTTTTATGTTCTAGTACGTCCACTTCAATGTTCACCATTTCTTCTGTGGAGCCTTGTGTTAAACGTACATTTACATCATCAAAGAAACCTAAGTTATATACTTTCTCTACAGATCGACGTACTAAGAATTTATTAAATGGTTGTCCCACTTTTTGGTTAAATTCACGAGTAATCACACGATCTTTAGTCTTTTTATTACCATGTGGAGTAATACGTTCTACAATACCTTCTACCACAGATACGTGTAATACACCATTGTCATCTACAGCCATATCTTTTACATGAGCTAAAATATATCCATCACGTTGGTACGCTGCGTTGATACCTTGTACTTTTTCACCAACTGCAATAGTATTTAACACAGTGTTAGGTTGTACACCTAAATAGTTCAACAATACATCTGTTTTGTATACCGTATTACCCTCTACAGACACACCTTTAATCACTGGGTTTAATGTTACATGATATGCTACTTTTACACCTTCTGGTACTTCTGTAAATACTGGTGTAATTTCTGAAAGAACACCGGAACCACCTAGGTTGGCAATCTCTTTAGAGATTCCTTCTACTGTAACAGCATCACCAATTTTACCTTGTAATAAAGAAAGGAAAGCCGGTTGATTTGCTTGGTCAAGACCTTCAATAGAAATATGAGTGATCGTTTTGCCTACATATTTTTGTAACTCCGCTTCAGTTAGGGATGTGAAATAACGAGCTTGTACTTGAGGAATCGCTGTTTCCACACCTGCCGCCTGTGCTTCTTCTAATTTATCACCACCAGCTTTTGTGATAACTTTAACTTCTTTGTCATTAGTAGCTAAGGAAGAGTTATCAACACGTTTACGTTGTTCTTCAATAGCATCACGTTGTGCAGCCTCAGACAAACCTTCACGAGCTGCTGCAATCGCTGCCTCTGTAGCCGTATCACCAGAGGCTACTGTTTCTTGGCGTGTAGTATTTTGCTTTCCTAAATCCTCCATGGATAATTTAGCAATTGTTTTGCCACTTTCAGTCGTAGTAGCAGTATCAGCAAATACTGGAGTTGTACTGATTGCCGCTAGGACAGCAAAGGTTAAAAATTTCTTATAAGATAGGTTTCCCTTCATATATGTTCCTCCTTAGAATATAAAAGGTGCTAATCTCGCAAAATACGTCCACCAGTTTGCACTGCATGTACCATGTCTTTCGAGCTAATAGTAGGATCTTTTCTAGGTTCTACATTGGGCTGTGTTGTTACAACATGATTGGTTTCTATCACCGTCTCTACGGGCTTAGGTTCAGCCTGTTCTATGGTTGGTGATTCTTTCACTACCACTGTGGAAGACACAGGTGCAGGTTTCACCTCTACCTTTGTTTCTATGACAGGAGTATGTGTTACGTTCCCTGCTTCATGTTGTGATAGCCACCAATGTGTTACCCCTATGACTCCTACTAATGCAATAGTTAACATAGCTCGTTGTGCGTAGGACACAATAGAGGGTCTACCCTCATTCATTTGCTTCATCTCTGCTTGAGCCAAGAATAAATGAAAGTTCCCCTTCACACTTCCCTTTGTAGCATAGGACTTAGCTGCTGCATCTAACCAAGCACGAACCATGCGAATGCGTTTTTCCATAGGTGTTGTTACAGGTTTCATACATTCCTCCTTTCATAACTATATAATCGTAGTTAGAAAGAAAAAAGTGAACCTATTTCTTACTATCTTTACTATTATACCAACGAACCGCTATTTTGCCTATTTTTTTCTGCTAACTTTCTTTATACTACTCTATTTTTTTAATATTTTAATGAAGAATCTATTTCAATTTCATTCCATTTGACCACAGTTCGCCATATATCCTAATCTATGCTATACTTATTCATAGCATATAAGGAGGTTCCTTATGGACATACTGATTAATATGGGCCTATCATTTCTAGTAGGTGTAGCAGCCCTCTTTCTTTTACTTGCGCTAGAACCACACAGTCATGGCGTATTAAATTCATCAGGTCGGATGAATCGATTTCAATTTATCATTGGCATACTATTTTTATCTGCTACTATGCATATTTTTAATATGTTTATCCAACAACTATTAGATGTAGTTGTCATATTGCCGGCTTATTTTGGCATCAAAGCATTAGCTTACGCAGGATATATCATATTGCTCCCTCTATACTATACCCTATACATACGACGATTCAATGACATCGGATTACCAGGTCGTCTCCTTGGTATACTATTGGGTATGTATATTATTTGTACAAATTTATATCTACCATTAAAGAATATTTATATTCTGCACACTATTATTGTAGTAATTATACACGGATTCTTATCTTGTTTCCCTGGTTCTACTGGAAACAATCGCTACGGACCTCCTAGTCCTTGGCCAAGCAAACGTAAGAAAGGATAGTGATTATGGGACTCTTCGATTGGTTCACGCAAACTCCAGACCATATCATAAGCTATGCCCCTGGCGGTCATACATTGCAAGTTAAAATTACTTACAACACAAAAACAGGTCTATTTACGTATCGTGGTCGCTATGGTACACGTGCTAAGTTTTATGATACAGATATCGATCATATCGACAACAAAGAGGTGAGTCGTACCCATCGAGTCTTGCTCATTCAAGGTCGAGATACCTGTCTTGCCACATTAGATGTATTGACTAATTTAGTAAATGAAAATTTACAAGCCTGGATTGAATCTCGTGGCACTGTAGCCTACGATTATGATCAACAACAACGTGGCTTATGGGTTAATACAGCTGCTGTGAAAGCTGCCATCGATGCAGGTCCTCCAGTGGAAACTGCTACCATTGAAGTAGAGGATACATCAGAGAATACTACCACATCTGATATAGTATCAGCCCTGGATGATCCCATCCTTCGTATCAAACAACTAAAAGAGCTCCTTGACCTAGGAGCCATAACCAACGAAGAATTTCAACAGAAAAAAGAAGAATTACTCAATAAAATTTAAACACTAAAAGGACTGTTGCCAGTGTCTCTTTCACTGGAACAGTCCTTTTCTGTATTGTATTCAAAGTTCTCTTCTTTAAGGCTTTCCCTGTATCGATATATTTCCTGATAACCACTCTGATTTTAGATGTATTGCTGACACTATAAACCTATTACAGGAGATATACATTTTCTCTTATTAAGACATAATAATACCACCAACTAAGTTCGATACATGATCGATGTGTTGGCTTTCACAATAAGCACTCATTTCACTAGCGATGATGCCAATAGCTCGTGGATCTACCATCGTTGCCGTCCCCACAGACACGATGTCAGCTCCTACTAGCATAAATTCTAAGGCATCTTCACCAGTCATGATGCCGCCGCCCCCCATAATTGGGATTTCAATAGCTTGTGCCACTTGATGTGTTAGGCGCAATGCCACTGGTTTCACAGCTGGACCAGATAAACCACCATAGATATTCCCCAATAATGGTTTACGAGTCCGTAGATCTACAGACATCCCTAATAGGGTATTAATCATACTGATACCATCTGCACCTGCCGCTTCTACAGCACGAGCAATCTCTACGATATCTGTTACATTGGGTGATAATTTCATAATCACTGGCAAATCTGTATGCCCTTTAACCGCTTTACATACAGCAGCCGCACTCTCTGCCTGCACACCAAATGCCATACCTCCGCATTTTACATTAGGACAACTAATGTTGACCTCTAAGGCTGCTACACCTTCGACGGTCAATGTTTTTGCCATATATTCGTACTCTTCCAGTGTATTACCAGAGATATTGGCAAAAATTGGCACATCATATTGTTTTAAATTTGGCAATATATCTGCTACGAACGCTTCTGCTCCTGGATTTTCTAATCCGATACAGTTCAACACCCCAGATGGTGTTTCAGCGATACGTACACCAGCATTACCAGGTCGAGGAGTAGGTGTTAAACCTTTTACAGAAATTGCCCCTACCTCTGTATCAAGGTCTAAATATCCATCATATTCCAATCCGAACCCAAAAGTGCCCGATGCTGCTACAATAGGATTTTTCATGGAGATACCACAGAACTCCACTGCTAATTTAGGATCTACAGTAGCCATTAGAAAAACACCTCCTCAGCAGGGAATACAGGACCATCTTTACACACTTTATATCGTGTGCCACTTTTACCTTGGCATGCACAGCCTACGCAACCACCGGTACCACAACCCATGCGTTCCTCTAAGGACACTTGGCAAGGCACTCCCATTTGTTGAGCTACAGCGGCTACCCCTTTCATCATTGGTGTAGGACCACATGTCAAGACCGCATCAAACTGCTCTTCTCTCATCAGCGTTTCCATCACAGACGTAGGATATCCTTTAGTACCCAGTGAGCCATCATCTGTGGTGATGTGTACAGTCACAGGACTATCTTTAAATAAATCAGCCCAAAATGATTCACTTGCATTACGGAATCCTAATATCACATGAGCCTCTTGACCTGGTTGTAACCGATCAGCGATACATAGCATAGGCGCAATTCCAACACCACCACCCACTAATAACATGCGGTCTGCAGTGGTAAAAGCTTGACCTAATGGTCCCAAGCAATCTAAGGTATCCCCTTCTCGTAGCTGAGTCATAATCTCTGTACCTTTACCTACCACACGATATAATAAGTCGATGGTACCTGCTTCGGCATCAAAGCCGGCATAACTGATAGGTCTGCGCAACAAGGGAGCTGTGCCCCCTGTGACGCGAACATTGCAAAACTGTCCTAGTTGTGCCTCTTTTGCTTGTTTGGGTGCATATACGGATAGTCTCCATACATCACTGCCTATTTGGGTGTTATGAATCACTCGACCCATTTCTACATATCCACTCATTTATGATTACTCCATTTCATAATCTTGCACTGCATCCACTGTAATAGCATCACCTGCGGTAGCTCGACTAGCTACAACATGTAATACTTCACGAGCTGTATCCAAAGATGTTAAGCATGGTACGCCCATTTCTACAGCTAAACGACGCAATTGGAATCCCTCTCGTTCTGGTTGTTTACCATAGGTTAGGGTATTTAGCATCAAATCTACTTTACCTTCACGAATAGCATCTGCACAGTTTGGACTACCTTCAGATAGCTTATTCACTATAGTGCAATCTACACCGTGTTCTGTGAAATAACGACCAGTACCACCTGTAGCTTGAATGTGGTACCCCAATTCGATAAAACCTTTTGCCAAACGGGCTGCTTCTTCTTTATCACGATCGGCTACGGTCATCAAAATATTGCCTTTATCTGGAATGCGCATATTGGCTCCGTGAATCGCTTTGAACAAGGCATCTGCATAAGTACGGCCAATTCCCATTACTTCTCCAGTAGATTTCATTTCTGGTCCTAGTGCAATTTCTACCAACCCCATTTTTGAGAAGGAGAATACTGGTGCTTTTACAGCCACATGTGGACGGGCTAGCACTAATCCAGTTGGTAATCCCAAGCTTTCTAAGGTTTCTCCTAAAGCAATTCGTGTTGCATACTCCACCATGTTGATACCAGTTACTTTACTAATGAAAGGCACTGTACGGCTAGAACGAGGGTTCACTTCGATAACATGTAACTCATCATTAACCACAATATATTGGATATTGAGTACCCCTTTTACCTGCAACCCTTGAGCAATGCGACGAGTATAATCTACGATTTGATTCGTCAACTCTTCCGACAAATGTTGTGCTGGATATACCGCAATAGAATCTCCAGAGTGTACCCCTGCTCGTTCCACTTGTTCCATAATACCCGGAATGCATACATCGATACCATCAGAAATCGCATCTACTTCTACTTCCATGCCTACCATGTAGCGGTCGATTAACACTGGGTGATCTTTCGATGCTACTACAGCTTCTTTCATATAACGATCTAATTCTTGGTCATTATATACAATTTCCATAGCACGACCACCTAGTACATAAGACGGACGGACAATCAATGGATATTGTAGGCGTTTTGCTGCTTCTAAGGCTTCTTCGTCACTAGTTACCAAAGCGCCTACTGGACGAGGAATTTCCAATTTTGCCAACAATTCATCGAAACGTTCACGGTCTTCTGCCATATCGATGCTGTCTACAGATGTACCTAGAATATTTACACCTCTTGCAGCCAACGGTCCTGCTAAGTTAATGGCTGTTTGTCCACCGAACTGAGCGATAACCCCTACTGGATTCTCCTTGCGGATAATTTCCATCACATCATCTACTGTCAACGGTTCAAAGTACAAGCTATCAGATGTATCAAAATCTGTACTTACTGTCTCTGGGTTGTTGTTAATAATGATAGATTTCATACCAGCTTTACGTAATGCCCATGAGGAATGAACAGAGCAATAATCGAACTCTACCCCTTGTCCGATACGAATTGGACCGGAACCAAGAACGATAACGCTGTTTTCACCACGTGGTACTACTTCATCTTCTGTGGCATAGGCACTGTAATAATATGGCGTGTGCGCTTCAAATTCTGCGGCACAGGTATCTACGTATTTATAGGTTGGATGAATATTCCATTCATTGCGTTTTGCCAACACTTCTTCAGCACTACAATTTGCATATCTAGCAATGACTTGGTCTGGGAAAGAGTAACGCTTCGCAGTTTTTAAATTTGATTCTGTTACACCATTAGTAGCCAAATCTTTTTCTACTAATACAATATTTTTAATTTTATTGATGAAGAAAGAATTTATTTTTGTAATATAGCAGATTTTCTCTACACTAATACCCACACGAAGAGCTTGAGCGATGACATAGAGACGTTCATCATCCACTAATTGTAATCGTTCAATCAGTTGCTCAGGCGTTTCATGAGCAATCTTTTTCAGTTCAATATGATCTAATCCAATTTCTAAAGAACGAATGGCTTTTAATAGAGAACCTTCTAAGGTTCTGTCGATAGCCATAACTTCGCCAGTGGCTTTCATTTGTGTTCCCAACGTACGATCCGCCAAATTAAATTTTTCAAATGGCCAACGAGGAAATTTTGTTACCACATAGTCCAAGGATGGTTCAAAGCACGCTTTTGTTTCTCCTGTAACAGCATTTGTAATTTCATCTAAGGTCATGCCGATAGCAACCTTCGCCGCTACCTTAGCAATGGGATATCCCGTTGCTTTAGAGGCTAATGCAGAAGAGCGAGACACACGTGGATTTACTTCGATTACATAATATTGATTGCTATATGGATCTAAGGCATATTGCACATTGCAACCGCCTTCAATTTTAAGATAGCGAATGATATCCACAGAGGCAGTGCGCAACATTTGGTACTGTGTATCATTCAAGGTTTGAGATGGTGCTACTACCACCGAATCACCTGTATGAACCCCTACTGGGTCAATGTTTTCCATATTACATACAATGATACAGTTATCTGCGCGGTCACGCATCACTTCGTATTCGATTTCTTTCCAACCAGCTACAGATCGTTCTACAAGAATTTGATGGATTGGACTAAGCTTGATGCCACGAAGAGCAATCATGTACATTTCTTCTTCGTTATGAGCAATACCGCCGCCTGTGCCACCTAGTGTATAGGCAGGACGGATGATGATAGGGTATCCAATACGATTGGCAAAATCCACTGCCTCCGCCACATCACTGAAAATATCAGATTCTGGCACAGGTTGGTTGATACGTTTCATTGCCTCTTTAAACAATTCACGGTCTTCCGCTTGTTTGATAGCCTCTAAAGTAGTACCCAATAATTTTACATTATACTCCTTAAGGACTCCTGCCTCTGACAGTTCTACCGCCATATTGAGACCAACTTGTCCACCTAATGTAGCCAACACACCATATGGGCGTTCTTTACGGATAATCTCTGTAACAAACTCCAAAGAAATCGGTTCAATATAAACACGGTCCGCAATATCACGGTCTGTCATGATAGTAGCCGGATTGGAGTTCACTAATACAACTTCATAACCTTCTTCACGAAGAGATTGACAAGCCTGTGTGCCTGCATAATCAAACTCAGCTGCCTGCCCGATAATAATTGGACCAGAACCAATTACAAGAACTTTTTTCTTTTCCATCATTAACCTCTTCTCATCAATGTTTTAAAACGTTCAAACAAATATACATTATCAGTCGGACCCGGAGACGCTTCTGGATGATATTGTACCGACATAATCGGCAATTCACTATGCACTAATCCTTCTACAGTACCATCATTCACACTGCGATGGGATACGCGCAATCCAGAACCCTCTAGGCTTGCTTCATCAACTGCATAACCATGATTTTGAGAGGTAATATGAACACGATTCGTATCTAAATCTTTTACTGGATGGTTAGATCCACGATGACCAAAACGCAACTTATACGTTTCACCACCAAATGCACGAGCAATCAGTTGATGTCCCATGCAAATACCAAAAATAGGTTTTTGGCCTACTAATTTTTTTATTTCTTCAACAATTTCAGGTACGTCTTTCGGGTCTCCCGGTCCATTGGACAAGAAGATTCCATCAGGATTGCAAGCCATCACTGTTTCAGCTTTTGTATGAGCTGGGAAAATTGTCAATCGACACCCTTCGTTTTCCAAAGATTGAAGAATATTTTCTTTCACACCAAAATCGTACACGGCTACATGAAACTCAGCTGTATCTTGACCACGGCGACCTTCCCATTTTGTGGTAACACGCATAATGTGATCTGTCGCTAGTAGTTGCGCTAATAAAGCATCGATTTTCTCTTGTGGTGTATCTGTTGGGCAAATAACCCCTTTCATCACGCCATGGCTGCGGATAGCACGTGTAATTGCACGTGTATCCACATTGTATAAACATGGAATACCATGGCTTCTCATATATTCCTCAAATGTCCCCTCATTTTGCCAATTACTAGGGAACGTACACAATTCTCCTACAATCATTGCCTTGCAATAGGGCTTAGAAGATTGATCTACCTCACGTGTGACACCATAATTGCCTACTAATGGGTAAGTTAAAGTAATAATTTGATCTGCATATGACGGATCTGTTAAAATCTCTTGATATCCCGTCATCCCTGTATTAAACACTACTTCGCCAACGATTGGCATGCCCCCCAGCAATGTGCCCTCAAAGATAGTTCCATTTTCTAATACCAGTTTTCCTGTCACCCGATTACAACCCCGTCTTTCATTACAACTTTTCCATCTACTACTGTTAATTTTGCTTTACCAGTGACTGTCATACCATCAAATGGACATGATTTACCACGAGTGTAGAATTTATTTCTATCTACAGTCCAAGTTTCATCTAAAGAAAGGACTGAGATATCCGCAGGTTTTCCTACTTCAAGTACGCCTCCGTCTACTCCGATTAATTGAGCTGGTTTAGTACTCATTAAATTGATGATTTCATCAATTGTGAGGATACCTGTTTTTAATACATGTGTAATTACTGCCGCAAAGGATGTTTCCAATCCTGTGAAACCATTCGCTGCACAGCAGAATTCCACATCTTTTTCTTCGTACGCATGTGGTGCATGGTCCGTAATTATTGCATCAATTGTGCCATCTTGTAATGCTTCTAACAACGCTTGGCGATGATCTTCAGAACGAATTGGTGGAGCCATTTTAAAGTCTGGATTATAATCTCGTAAATATTCATCTGTGAACACTAAATGTTGGCTTGTTACTTCACAAGTTACTTTGATTCCTTTTGCTTTCGCACGGCGTACTTGATCAACAGCTTCTTTTGTACTCACATGTGCAATATGGATATGTCCACCAGTCATTTCTGCTAGCATAATATCACGAGCTACCGCTAAATCTTCTGCCACAGCTGGGCGACCTTTTACACCCATTTCATAGGAAACGATACCTTCATGCATGTGACCTTCACAAGTTAAGCTACATTCTTCTGCATGGTCTACAACCATTTTTCCAAACATGGATGAATATTCTAAAGCACGACGCATGAAAGCTGCACTTTCTACATAGTGTCCATCATCGGAGAAACCTACTACACCAGCTTCTGCCATATCACCCATTTCTGCAAGTTCTTTTCCTTGCAAGCCTTTAGACACAGCGCCCATAAAATCTACTTTTACAACCCCTGTCAATTCAGCTTGTTTACGCAATCCACGTACTAATGGAGCGTTATCCACAACAGGGTTTGTATTTGCCATAGTTACAACACGTGTAAATCCACCTGCTGCTGCCGCTTGTGTACCACTGTGAAAGTCTTCTTTTGCTTCTTGACCTGGTTCACGTAAATGCGTGTGAATATCAATTAATCCAGGAGCTACGATAAGACCTGTTGCATCGTATACCTCTGCTTGATTCGCTTGTAAATTTTGTCCAATTGCTGCAATTACACCATTTTCTACAAGAATATCTGCTACTTCATGTTGTCCTTTTGCCGGGTTAACTACCGTACCATTTTTAATCAGCAAGCTCACTACCGTCACCTCCGATAATTGTTAAGTATAAAATCGCCATACGGGTGGCTACACCATTACGCACTTGTTCTTGGATTACTGATGCATCACCATACGCCACATCTGGCGCAATTTCAAGACCTCTATTCATTGGTCCTGGATGCAATACTAATACATCATCTTTTGCGTTTTCTAACACAGATTTATTAATACCAAAGATACGTGCATATTCACGATTACTTGGGTATAAGGCGGAGTGAATCCGTTCTAATTGGATACGCAATACGTTTACCACATCTGCATCTTTCACAGCTTCACGTACATCATGATGAACTGTAACACCCAATTTTTCTAGTTCTGGGTATACTAACGTACGTGGACCAGCTAGATGCACATCAGCACCCATTGTTTTTAATCCATAAATATTGGAGCGCGCTACACGGCTGTGCATGATATCGCCTATGATAACTACTTTTAAACCTTCTAATGTAGGTTTATGTTCTAAGATAGAGTACATATCTAATAAGGCTTGTGTTGGATGTTCATGAGCTCCATCACCAGCATTGATAATAATTGGATCTACACATTTTGTGGCATATAAAGGAGCTCCTTCTTCACTAGAGCGCATTACGATGGCGTCTGTTCCCATATAAGACATTGTTAATAATGTGTCACGGAAACTTTCCCCTTTTGCCATAGAGCTACCGCTCTTGGAAATGTTGATGACATCAGCCCCTAAATATTTACCTGCTAACTCAAAGGAACTTCTTGTACGTGTACTATTCTCCATAAACAAGTTAATAATAGATTTGCCTTTTAATAATGGATGTTTCTTATTGTCCGATAAAACAATTTTTTTCATTTTTTTAGCTACACGCAAAATGAGTTCAATTTCTTCTTTTGACCGACCTTGCAGTCCTAATAGGTGCTTACCTTTTAAGCTGATTTCTCCCATCATAGCCTCCTTTGTAGTACTTCTATTACACGCAAAAAGACCCCTTGCCGTAAGGCAAGAGGTCGCATAGTTATAGTGATTCTATTATAGAGCACACCTATAGATTATAAGTAAAGCACTCCTACTACGTTCCCTTACTAGCCTCACAGGACTAATTTAAAAGGTTCAAATTACGCTCTTCGGTCTCTCGTACCGATTCATTAAGCTTATAAGTATTATAAAGCAAGGACGCTTATACGTCAAGATATTTCTGTTACTTTTACTATGCTAACAGGAAAATACAAAATGATTAATTAATTTACAAAATAGTATTTTTGATCTCAAAAAATCAAAATAATTTAAAAATACTATGCACAGATATTACTGCAATATAGGCTGTAATTAAAACAACAACCCAACCTAGATAATATAAGACTTTTGGATGTAAATAGTCTCCGACTATATCCTTTCTACGAGTAGCAATCAACATAACAGATAATGTGATTGGTAAGATAAATCCATTTACTGTACCTGCTACAATCATTAATGATACTGGCTTTCCTATAAAAATTAAAATAAACGTTGAAATCGCAATAAAGAGCATAATAACACTTTTTTCATATTTATTTATTATAGGAAATAGGGTTTTACAAAAAGAAATAGAAGTATATGCAGCGCCTAAAATAGAAGTCAAAGATGCGCATAAAAATATAATTCCAAAAATCATATACCCAAATGAACCTGCAGCTATTAAAAATGTGCTTCCTATTGGATCCTTAGGATCCAATAGCGCACCTGATGTCACCACTCCTAAAACAGCTAAAAACAATAAAACTCTAACAAAAGCATCTATTAGTATTCCCCAGAAGGCAGATTGGCGTACATGATGTAAATTTTCTTTTCCTGTAATATTAGCATCTATAAGTCGATGTCCGCCGGAAAAAGTTATATATCCACCAACCGTTCCACCAATCAATGTCAAGGTAGCTAACCAAGGAATATAGTCTGGCATAATCGTATGTGTAATAGCCAATTTTACAGGTGGATCCGTAGAGTACGCAATAAATCCAATCAGAGCTATCATTACCATACCCAGTATTTTAGAAGTTCCATCAAGAATATTCTCGGCTTTAGGCAATATAAAGAGAAGCATAGTAATAATTCCACTTATAGCTGCACCTATATTAATATCAATTCCAGCTACAATATGGAGTGCCATCGATGCTCCGCCAATATTTCCTATATTAAAAACTAATCCACCTAAGGCTACCAAGAATGCAACTACATAGCCAAGTCCTGGTAATATTTGATTAGCAATGTCTTGTCCTCGCTTATCTGATACACTAATAATTGTCCACACATTAAGCTGAGCAATAATAGAAAAAATAATCGATAATACAATTGCAAAGCCAAATTCCGCTTTAAGTTCAGCTGTGAATGCTGCTGTCTGCAACATAAATCCTGGTCCGATAGATGAAGTTGCCATAAGAAATGCTGCACCTAGTAAAATTGATGTTCTCTTATTCTGTTTAATTAACTTCATATATCCACCTTATGCTCAAGCTCCGAATTATCATACTTGCATATACATCTATTGCCATAATAATCATTAAATGTAATTATTTAAAAAATAAATGTGGGATTATGCTCATATGCATAAATCCTCACATTTATTTTAAAAGTTTTATTACTTATAACTAATCATGTGGAATTACATAATCCACAGGATCTATTATTTCATATCTTTTTCCACTGCAAATTGTATTGACCATAGATTGTAACCCTTCTACAACAATATTTTTAGCCATACTTGGTTGACCCGGCTTAGTTACTACTTGTTCTGGCAAATATGGTATATGTACAAATCCACAACGAATATTCGTATTTGCAACTTCATGTGCTACACCATAAAAAATATGATTGCAAACAAAGGTACCTGCGGTATTTGAAATACTAGCTGGAATTCCTTGATGTTGTAAACCACTAACCATATCTTTAATCGGCAATGTGGCAAAATAAGCTGGAGCTCCACCTTCTACAATAAATTCATCTTTAGGTTGGTTACCTTTATTATCTGCAATGCGGAAGTCATCTATATTAATAGCAATTCTTTCTACCGTAATATCTGGTCTTCCACCAGCTTGACCTACTAACATAATTGCTTCTGGATGATGCTCTTCAACAGCTTGTTTTACAGCATTTACACTATCATATCGAACTGTTGGCACCATTTTTGTAACAACTTTATAGTCGTTTACCATATATCCTTCTAATTCTTTAACAGCTTCCCAAGCTGGGTTTATAGCTTCTCCACCAAATGGATCAAACCCTGTTACTAAGATTGTTTTCATTATTAACCGCCTCTTAATATGACTATACAGGTATTTATTTTTATTATATTACTTTAGAATACCATGAAATAATACATAAGTAATATGTTAAATACTAATAAAGATACTGCTACAGGCCATTGCGCCTTAATAACCCCATATTGGTCCTTCATTTCTAATAAAGCCGTTGGCACAATATTAAAATTTGCTGCCATTGGTGTCAATAATGTTCCACAATACCCTGCAAGCATAGCAATTGGCCCTATCATTGCAGGATTTGCATTATGCATATTAATTAACATAGGTATTCCAATACCCGTTGTCATCATTGCAAAAGCCGCAAATGCATTTCCCATAACAATTGTAAATAGTGCCATACCAAGGCAATATGTAGCCACGACCGCAAAAACATTATCAACTGGGATTACACTTGATATTCCTGTAGCAATAACCTTGCCTACGCCAGCAATACCAAAAACATAACCCAATGCTGCTAGCAATTGTGATAAAATAGCTGTCCACCCAATTGCATCTATCAGGCGACGACCTTCATTAAATCCTTGATGTACTGATACTCGTGTTAAAAACACTGCTACAAATAGAGCAACCATCGCAGCAATACCAAGTCCTACTAAAGCACCTAGTTTAGTAAAGATTCCAACTAAAAATGTAACAACACCGACTAACAATGCTGGCACAAAAATGGCATTGCCAATTCTTTTAGACTCAGACAGCTTCATTTCTGTAGAAGATTCATTATAAAAACCTTTCCCCAACTGCTTAGTAGCCACTATAGCTGCCATAAAAATTACCATCCATCCATTAATTTCATCTGGTATATACTTTCCAAACATAAAACTAATAGCATAGGTTAACCAAAATAATCCTGTTCCTACACGTTTTGTATTTTCTTTATCATTAAAGGATTGTATAGCAACAATAGTTAACACTATTCCTGTTAATATATAAACAATTTCTAATGCAGGTAATCCAAACAACTCCATACATACACCCCCTCTATATACTTAACGTATCTTTAGCAATTAAATCTTTAACTTTTTTATCAAAAAGGATATATCTAATACTCGCTAGAATATATGCAGTAATGGCTGTTGGAATACAATATAAAATCATTTCTGCTAAATTGATTGTAATACCAGCCTGTTCCATAACTCCTTTTATCAATAATATTCCTCCTGCCGCAATAAAAATATTTTGGCCAAAAAAGTTTCCAATATTATCAGCAGAAGCCGCCATTGCTCTGATTTTATCAATTGTCTCTTGTGAAACTTCTTGTCCATGTAATGCAGCGGCTTCAGCCATTGGAGCAATAAGAGGTCTAACAAACGCAGGCATTCCTGCTAAGGAAATACCAAATGCTACCGTTACTTGTCTTATTAACATATAAAGCATGCATATTCTTCCCGCAGTTGCTGCATTAATTTTACCGATTAAATATCCCGCACGTTCTCTTAAGCCATGACGTTCCATAATCCCTACTACTGGTAAAATCAGTATAAATAAAGACATATATCGATTAGTTACAAATGCTTTTCCTATAGCAGCTATTGTTTCTCGAAATCCTACACCACCAACTAGACCTGTGACAATACCTGCTAGCAAAATGACAAGCAGTGCATTGAATCGAAATGCTAACCCCAAAATCATAATAACTATTCCCGACAAAACTAGCATAAAGATCCCCCTTTCAAAGGAATAATAAAACATATCTTAATTATACAAAATTTCCCGCTTTTTTTATAGGTCTATCATATCACTTATAGTTAAAAGCATTGCTTACTAACAGGAAAATCTTATTCAGAATAATCATAAAAAATTCTAGTCCATACTCCATATCAGAGCTTATCGCCTCGAATGAAAAAGACCGCCATTTCTGGCAGTCTTTTTCGGAGTGTTATTATATTGCAACCTATTACATAGGTAGAAAACTTATAATTTAGCAATAACTTCTTCAACAAATGCTTTTGCATTAGCTAAGTCGTTTTCGTCTGGATGAGATGCAGCTTGTGCATGACGTGCATCACGTTCAGGGCTTTTACCATGGTTATGGCCTTCTGGGAACATTTTGTACATCATTTCGATTACTTTCGGATCTACTTTACCTTGGCATTTGAAGTAACCTACTGGTGTTTGATCATTTGGTAACAATTTCGCAGCTGCTTCTACAGTTTCTTGTGCATGAGGAGATACTGGAGGAACCCCTAAAGTACAGAATAAAGCTACTTTTTCATTTGTGATTTCTTTAAGTACTGCTTGTGCCGCTTTATCAGCGTTACCTTGGTCTGCCCAGAAACCCATAAATACTACATCGTAAGATGCTAAATCAGCTGGAACTTCTTTCACAGATACACATGGTGTACCAGCAGGCAAAGCACTTGCCATAGCTTCTGCTACTAATTTTGTATTGCCTGTACGGCTTGAGTAAACTACGATTGCTTTCATTCATTTTCCACACTTCTAGGAAGTGCGCTCCTTTTACATAACATATAAATACTATAAATAATATATCATTATTTTTGTATCTAACATTGTAGCCTAAGGCACAATGTTCATTTATCAGATATACATCCGCAGGCATTGCCTGCGGATACTGCACTCTTATTACTGAAGTGATTTTAAACGTACTATAGTATGATGCAGCCTACCAACTTTGACCTGGTATACCTGATTCCACTCTATGAGTGGCTATAGAACTATTACAGGAAACTATATTGTTTGGTTTGGTAAGGTGTGTAGGAGTTCACCTGTAATAGATACTACCTAAATATTTTTCTTAAATGGACTATGTCCTACTGTGCCATGAGCACGTGTAGTTTCCATATCTGTAGGATGCCCTTTTGGAATGCCCGCTGGATGTCCGCCTGCCCCATGTGGGTGTTTAGGCACGCCTGCTGGGTGTCCTCCCATCGGTACTCCTTCCGGATGTCCTTTCGGAATACCCGCTGGATGACCACCTGCTCCGTGTGGATGTTTCGCCACGCCCGCTGGATGTCCTCCCATTGGTACTCCTTCTGGATGTCCTTTTGGAACACCTGCTGGATGACCGCCTGCTCCCTGTGGATGTTTCGCCACACCTTCAGGATGACCACCACCTACATGTGGATGATCTTTTGGTCTACCACCATGGTTTTGAGCCGCAATATTTTCATGTAACAATGTGCTTTCACCCGTTAAGATGTACTGAACACATTCAATAACGGTTTGTGTAATATTGACATTCCAGAATCCACCAGCCGTTGTTAAGCGATATAATACGCCATTATATTCCATCAAACCACGAGTTACCCAAGTATCAAGCAACCAACGTAAGTCCTCTAATTTTGAATCCATTTCGATCAAAGTGTCTAGATTTAAAACACCTCGTTCCAAGGAACTGATTACATAATTAGAGAAGTCTTGTAGTTCAGATTGTTTCATAAGAACCATAAATGGTTTCTTACCTTCTTCTACAAGGGCTTCATATGGAGGCAATACACGGTGTAACATTGTCATGTATCCACCTAAATTACCCCCGGCACCACAACCAAATGGATACATTGGGTATCCGGCTTTCGCCATAGTGTTGTACATTGAGCGTTCACGCGGTGCACGGCTCCAATGAGCTGCACTTAAACGTGTAAAATCACGTTTCATCAAGTATTTTACAGCTGCCTCATACATTAATGCTTGTTCTTTAGTGGTAGCTGCTGGGCTTACTTTACCGCGTTCAATTAAGCTTTGTAAATCACTATTTTCAAACACATTTAATTGATATAAGTCCATACCATCTGCTGCGGATTGTTCAAGAAGTTTTAAGTCTTCCATCCACACATCCATCGTTTGATCTGGTAAACCATAGATTAAATCTACAATCACAGAACATTGTTGGTATGCTTTTAATTGTTCTAATCGAGACAACACTGTATCTTGATCATCTAAACGTCCCAATTGACGTCGTACGTGAGTATGGAAAGACTGTACCCCTAAGGACATACGGTTGACACCGTGGCTCATCCATACATCCATTTTTTCAGGCACCAAGTCGTGAATACGACCTTCTAATGTCAACTCATAGTCATTGGCCAACGGGAAATATTCTTGGATGGCAGACAACATGCGTTTTGCATTATTAGCAGATAATGATGTTGGCGTACCACCACCAATAAAGATAGTGTGAATCAAACCATCACGGAACCGTGGTTGATCGGCAGCCATTTGCATTTCTTTCAATAACATATCTACATATTTATCTTCTGCATCTTGATTCGTAGCATGTTGATAGAATCCGCAGTACGTACATTTAGTTTGACAGAATGGAATATGAATATATGCCGTTTGCATTTGCCCTGGAACAGGTGGTTGTTGCATTAATTCATTCCATACACGTTGTGCCTCATCCTTTTCTAAAGGACGCCCACTTAGACCAGCATGTACTGCACGTTTGCTTGTAAAAGCATGTGTCAACGGCGTTGCTGTATCAAAACCAAGTTGAATATTACGTTGTTCCTCCGACATGGAGTCAAATAAACTTTTTAAATCCATAATTCCTCCTGAATTATTTCTTGTACCTTTGCACTAGTCACCATTCAAAGTGTAGTACACTGTGAATGTATTTGATACTGATGAGCCACTACCATTTGGATAATTGCCTATGCCATAGACAACATCTTGGGTATGACTGTTTAAAATACCAGGTCCTCCACCTGCCGAAACAGAGGCTATATTACCGCTCGCATCAATGGTTACGCTAACTGTAACACTACCTTGTAAGTTACGTTTTACTGCCATTGCAGGGTACGTACCTTGTGCTTGGGCTTGTACAGTAGCCACAAATCCTGCCCAGTCAAACGGTGCATTACCAGATGTAGTACCTACACCATCTCCATTACCTCCGCCACTGCCAGAGCCAGATCCACCACCGCTACCAGAGCCGTTACCGCTACCATCGCCAGTACCGTTTCCTGTTCCGTTACCGCCACCAGATCCACCACCAGTACCTTGGTTTGTAGATGTTCCATCACTTGCACCTGTAGCTGCGTTGGTAGATGTTGGCACATTCACAGCATCATCAACTGGCACCGGAGATGATAAACTTTGTTGCGCTGCTTGTACTTTAGCTTGTACAACTTCTTGTGAAAGTGGTTGAGGGAAAGATACCCCGCCGCCACCGCCACCACCACCTGCGGATGCTTTTAAATCGTCGGAAATAGACATGTCAATTTCAAAAGCATTTTCGGTTTGTTTATGCTCTACTACGGATACTAAAGCAATACCTAACACAACAGCTAGGACAATGTGGATTACAACAGAGATTATGTAGGATTTTTTCCAGGAAATATATTGTTCCATGTGTCATCCTTTCTAGCTAGCAGCAATTGAGAACTTCTTAACCCCAATCGTTTTTAGCATATCCATAATGGCAACCACGAATCCATGTTGCGTATTTTTATCTGCTTGTAATAGTACCGCTGTATTTGGATTTTCTCCAATTTTGCTTGTAATATAGTTACGAGCTTCATCGATACTATATGGTTTAGAGTCAATCAAGATATGTCCTTCTTTATCCAATGTAAGAATGATAGGACTTTGTTTGACTTGTGTTGCTGATTGTGCTTGCGGTAATTGTACACCCAAGGACTTTTGTGCCACCGTTTCAATACTGTTCATCATGAAGAAAACCAGTAAGAAGAAAATGATATCGATCATTGGCACAATCATGAACTCAGGTTTCATTTTTAATCGACTATTTTGAAACATGAGAATCACTCCATTGTTCTTTCATACCATTTAATAACACTACAGATAAAGTTTCTGTATCATTGATAATTGCATCCATACGATGACTGAAGTATGTGTACACACAGAATGATAAGATAGCCACTAACAAACCAGTAGCAGTCGCAATCAAGGCTTCACCAACGCCGCCAGAAATAGCGGATGCACCAGCACCATTATCCAATACACTGAACGTGCCAATCATACCAGATACTGTACCTAATAAACCTAATAATGGAGAAATTGTTACGATAGCGCTTAAGTAGTCCAAATGAATTTTTAAATGAGAGGCTTCAATCATCATTTGTTCGGAAAACGCATTTTTCATACTTGTTTCGTTTTTGGAGTATGTTAATCCTGCATTCAAGATACGACCAGTTGCCGTTTGATTTGCCTCACATAACTCTTTCGCTTTCTTCCAATCATTATCTTTTATTGCAAAATACACATCATGACTAAATTCCTTTAGCAATGCAGTATTAGCTTTGAAATACGTATAACGCTCAATTCCAATTGCGATCACAATGATTGACAAAATAACCAATGGATACATTACTAATCCACCGCTGTTAAATAAATGTACAATGTATAAAAGGCTGTCCATATTATTACCTCCATTAAAAAAATATGATAATTTTTATCAGCTTATACTTATAATATCAAATTTAATAATTTCAAATCTACTCTAAATAGCTTCTACTTAATCCATTCCGACATTTTATTTATTTTCCTATATTCACTAGGTTTATGTCCCATAATAACCCGAAATGCTTCTGCAAACTTACTAGCATTTTCATAGCCATATCGGTTAGCTATGCTGAGAATACTATCATCTGTATTAGTTAAATCCTTTGCCGCCTCCTTTATCCGCATGTGCTTAATATATTGATGAATGCTACTACCATAAATCCCTTTGAAACATTTTTTCAATGCTGTCGGTGCTAATCCATATGTTTTTGCCAACTCTTCAATAGTCGGTTTTTTGTGCAAATTTTTCATCAAAAATTCGTGCATACGTTTCACACTTTCCACATGTTTTCGTTCAAAATATGGCATACAGCAATCATCATCTGATGCGATGGTGCTTAATAACAATATGATTTCCATACATTTCAATTGAAATAACTGTGGCATCACTTCATCGGGAAGATCATATAAACTTTTAAAAATGTCACTAAGTTTAGATTCTCTACGACATACAAACCCAAATTCAAAATCCTGACAAAAGCGATTACATATGTCACGAAGATCAATCCGATCATGTCCTACGAACTTATTCACCATCTCTTGGGCCTTGGGGATATAAATAGATAAATTGATACCTTTATAATAAGAGGTAGGAAACTTTGTAGAGTGCACATAGCTAGGTGACTCTTTCCACCCTACAGAAATATCGTTTTCATCCATATATAATACTTTTCCATTATCAAAGGCGCACTCAATACGCCCTTCTTTGCAATAATGGATTTCAAACATACCATCTAAGGGTTTTGCACGGTGACGGATTTCTTTCATGGTCACCTCTTGGAACGTCAATTCTACTCCACCGAATACAGGATAACTATACATCTTGGCCTTACCTCGAGGCGTATTCATCTCATAAATGGTGCCATGTTCCACCTCGGTGGCAGACAACATGTCTATATCCATTACTTTAGGTTTGAACTTTTCTATTTTTTTCATACAATTTTGATTCATGCTCCTCCTTTCAAAAAAGCCCATTTGCTGTCTCATACGACTAACAAATGGGCCTCTTTTGCCGAATTACATCGCCTACTTTAATCTGAGTATCATTTCTAACACTCATTATATTTATAAATAGCAATGATTGTCAATATAAACTTTGTCTATCTAGATTATTTTAAATTAAACAGCGAAATTTCAATTTGCATAGTTTCGCATATTAATAGGAATAATTGTTCATATAAAATAATTTATATTTAGTTTAATTCAAGATATCTTTTTAGATTATTTATATAAAAACTTGATTATTTTCCCAAAATTTTATGTACTAAATTAGTCACATATTGCGATCTACTACCATCTGTATTCTCATGTTCCGAAATTTGTGGAATCAACAAAAATCTAACAGGCAAATTCGACGCCCCTGGTGACATGTATTCTAATAGTAAATCTTCTGGTCTATCAAATACATCTAATAGCTGTGTGTCATAAATAGTTTCATGTCCCAAATACGGACCTTTTACAGGCACATCATAGGTGCGTACACCTTTAGAAGATGTAATCCTGAATGTGCCACTAAAAGCACCACCTAATGGATTAAAATACAAGGCATAGGGAGTGTTTCCTTCTGTGCGTAACACATATACATTAGAAATACCATAATTACCTTTGTTTTTCACCAGCTTATTGTTACTAGTCTCATCAACACCACTAATAAAGGCATCTTCTCGATCATTTGCAATTTCAAAACTAGCTGGACCTGCCTCACTATTAAACTGCGGTTCCACCACATGGAATCGACGCATTCCTTCATAAGTACCCCGTAACTCTACTTCATCTATAGGATGAATTGGCAATAAAGGCAAGCCATACGTAACTGTTGACTTAGGTTCCATCACCGCCACAGATGCATATACTGGTTCCGTAGTAGAAAAATCGATAATACCACTGAATAAATCATCTTGCTTCATCAGTACTTTTTCCAACTCAGTAAAAATAGGTCGTACTTCCCCAGGGCGTAATACAAATTCTGTACCACTAGTATTGTGTGATACTAATGAAATAGTTCTTGATGTAGTATCCTTTTTAATTGCCTCTTCAATTTTTTTTGCCTTTAATTTCTTCGATTGTGCAAGACTCTCTTTTTCTTTTTTAATTTCTTGTTGTAATGCTTTAGAACGAACCGGAATCGTTACACCTTCATTCGCCCAAGCACCTAAATCTAATGCAGTACTATTCACTTCTTTTTTCGAAAGCTCTCGTCCCACTTTAAAATAGTCAGGACTTGGTTTCGCATAGATAGCTCGTTCAATCTCTACAAATGCTGGAGCATTTCCCTTATTTTCCAATAAAATACCTACTTTCATAGGTTCTGTTCGTTCGTTCACATGATAAAAGTAAATACGACTTTTCCCATGAAGTGTACCTGCCCCTACAATCCCAGGCTCTTTCACATATTCTGGGCTATCGGACAATAATAAAGTATCTATCTCTTTAACAGTTTTTACCTCTAAGGGTGTAAATGTATACTCATCAATATTTACCGTTCTCGGTGCTTGTCCATACGTAGTGCCTAGCCCAAGTACTGTTAAAATGCTCCCTAATAACCATTGTTTCCATTGTATTCGATTCATTAATTTCATACTACCTCTATTCTATCGTAAGCCCCTCTGGCTCCCACTGTAAGGCGAGGGCTTCTAATTTACGTAAACGATGTCCAATACCAGATTTTGTCAATTCTCGTTTGTACTTTGTTTCATAGGCATCTACCAATTCTTGCAAACTACCATCCGGAAATTCTTGACGTAATATAGCTGCCTCATAAAGACGAATTGGCAAGGAATCTAAGCCTTGATGTTTATCAATAATACGGATCGCATCGAGTTGGCGTACTGCCGCATTCACTGTTTTTTGTAGATTTGCTGTTTCACAGTTTACTTGACGATTAATGGTATTACGTACATCTTTCATAATTCGTACATTTTCAAAATTCATCAGGGCTGATTGAGCTCCCATAATTTGTAAACAGGAGGTCACCGCATCCCCTTCCTTTAAATATACTACAAACTCCTCTTTGCGCTCTACCTTTCGAGCATGCAATCGGAACATTTTTAAGACACGAATAATTTGATCTGCAAAGTCTTCCTTTGTAGTCATAAACTCCAAATGATAGTCACTTTGTGGCTTATTAACAGACCCGCATCCCAAAAAAGCGCCTCGCAAAAAAGCTCTTCGTGATTCCATGTCTTTTAACCATTCATCTGGAATCATAGCATCCACAGGCCATAATTGTAACTCCTCTAACGCAAGACGACTCTGTTCTGTAGGCTCTACCGTCAACGTATACATGTTCTTTTTGCGTAGATTTAGCCCTTTACGCACTAGCACAGAAGTAGGTAAATCATACTGTTCTTTAATAATTCCTAGCACTCGTCTAGCTACTGCATTATTAGCCGTCACCAAACGTACCCCTACGCGTCCTTGCATACCTAGTAAAATGGACCCACCCATCCGTAATAAACAAGAGGCCTCTACCTTGGATGCCCACGCATCTTCTGTTTTAAATTGGCACAATTCATTTTTTACATCTTCTGCAAATGACATAGCCTCTCCTTTACTATTTCTACTAGAAAATAGAGCCTCTAGAGGCTCTACTTTCATACTTAATGATCTTCTCGCTGTAAGTAATATTCTAAAATGTGCGGTTCAATATCCGTCTGCAAAGCAAAGACAACATCCATGACCACTTTCGCTAACCGTTCAGAATTGTGGACCGCTTTATCTTGACTATCTACAAGATTTGCACGAACTGTCCGAATCCCCATCGATTGCAACACATCCATATCTACGTCTACTGGTTCTTGCCCCGCTTGTTTATAGTGTTCTAATGTGGCATCTTGGATTCTGTTATCATTCACAAGAACTGTATCGATAATTCCCACCTCACTATGTGCTTCAATGGCTTTCACATGGTCAGACACAGTATACCCATCTGTTTCACCTGGCTGCGTCATCACATTGCAAATATAAATCTTAGCCGCTTTAGAGTTAGCAATGTGATCCGCTACCTTATCAATTAATAGGTTCGGCATTACCGAAGTATATAAACTGCCCGGGCCTAAAATGATGGCATCGGCTTCATCAATAGCTTGCAAGGCAGCTCCTACAGGAGATGGTCTATGTGGCTCAGTATAGACCTTCGCAATTGGCTTACCCGCATTAGGGATATTACTTTCCCCTTCTACGATGGTACCATCCGTCAATTTAGCAATCAGTTTGATTTCTTCTGTAGATGACGGAATAACACGTCCCCGAACTCGCAAGATCTTGCTAGAGGCTTCTAGGGCTTTTTCCACATCATCTTTCAGCACTTGAGTCATTGCTGTTAAGAATAAATTCCCAAAACTATGGCCAGATAATTCTGCTCCTTTAGTAAATCGATACTGGAATAGTTCTTCCATAAGTCCTTCTTTTTCAGCTAATGCTACTAAACAGTTGCGTAAATCTCCAGGAGCAATCATTTGAAAATCTTCCCGTAACCGACCAGAAGAACCTCCATCGTCTGCTACTGTAACAATAGCGGTTAAATTCGTGGTTTTACTTTTTAGCCCTCGCAATAGCATAGACAATCCTGTACCACCACCAATCACTACGATTTTTGGTCCTTGTCCTAAGCGAATTTTTTCAAAAATATAATCACTCACACCATCTTCTGTATTAGGCAAAATCGCATTCACAATGGTCTGAATGAGCTTACGTATCCCCCACAACATAGCTACCATACCCGCCACAATACCTGCTAAACCAAGACTGGCTATGACCGTATAGTTATAGGAGCCTGTAAGATGGAATAAAAATTCTAAGAAAATATCTTCAAAGTTGCTAATCCACTGGTAGTTCATCATCATAAGGACACCCACTACCAGCCAAATCGTGCCTAAAGAAAATAGGAATAGCCACCGCTTAATATTAATACCTGGCGCAAACCAGCGCATCCAATTATTATATTTCATAGGCTTGAGAGACGAAAGAATCGTCCCACTCCTTTCTCTATAGGTCTAATCTAGAACGTGGATTCACATCTTCTTCTACATGATTACGCATCATATCACGATGTTCCACAGAAACATTACAGCCTTTTTCTTTCAAATGTGCATATAATGCCTCTGCCATTGCTACGCTACGATGCATACCGCCTGTACAGCCTACAGCTACCACAAATTGGCTTTTTCCCTCTTGTTCATAGTTTGGCACAAGGAAATCTAGTGTAGTAAAGAAATGCTTTTTAAATTCATCAGTCACTTCAAAGGAGTGAATATACTCTTTTACCACTGGTACGCGCCCCGATTTATGACGATATTCAGGAATGTAATACGGATTCGGCAAGAATCGCACATCCCATACCATATCCGCATCATTAGGCATCCCAAATTTAAAACCAAAACTTACCACTGTAATAGCCATACCATCTGTTTGTTCTTTCACGTGGCTAAAAGTACGGCGCATAAATGATTTCAAGGCAGATGTTTTCATATTTGTGGTGTCGATAATATGATCCGCCTTACTACGTACATCAGCCAAGAGTGCTCGTTCTTGTGACAGCCCTGTACTAATGCGACCTGATGGTGCCAAGGGGTGACTACGACGTGTTTCTTTATACCGGCGAATCAAAGTATCATCGCTAGCTTCCATGAACACAATTTCATAAGGCACACTCATAGCCGTCAAATCATCTAAGGCACTGTTTAAATCATCAAAAAATTCACGACTGCGGATATCTACCACTAAGGCTACTCGACTCACTTTAGTGCCTGCACTTTGACGACAAATATCACTAAACTTAGAAATCAACACAGGAGGAATATTGTCGATACAGAAATATCCCATATCTTCCAAGACTTGCATCACTTGTGTTTTACCTGCTCCGGACATACCGGTCACAATGATTAAACGAAACCCTTCCATGAGGCCCTCCTACAAAATTTTATAACATATTCGCTTCAATCCATTTAGCGACGCCATCTTTTTCATTTGTGTCGCATACTTCTTTGGCAATTGTCTTCACATGTTCCTCTGCATTCCCTACTGCCACGGAATGGCCTGTTACTTGTAACATAGAAATATCATTTTCTGAATTACCAAAGGATACCATATCTTCTAAACCGATGCCCAATCGCTCGCCCATGAAAGCCAAAGCTTCCCCTTTGGACACGTGAGGTGCCACGATTTCTAGAAAATTCACCTTGGACCGAACTAACTCAACCATGTGGCCAACTTCTTTAGAAAGTATAGCAATCACCTCTGTCATACGTTCAGGTTCTTCCACCACTAATAGTTTGTTCGTTCCCTTTTGAGGGTCATAGATAGCATCTCCTACGTACACAGCCTTGGCACCTGTAATCTCTTCATAGAGACGAGAAAACTCTGTTTCACTGTGTACTAATAATTCGTCATCAATATAGGACTGAATATAGATATTATGCTCTTTCGTGATGGCTAATACTTTGCGCGCTACCTCCGGTGGTATAGCTCGTTCCCAAATGAGCTCTTTACTTTCTACACGTTGGATGACACCGCCAGAATACAGTACCATCGGTACATCGCCTAAGCCTAAGTGATGTGCTACAGGATATGCCGTTTGGTACATTCGACCTGTGGCAATGAGTACCTCAATTCCCTTGTCCTGTGCTTTTTTTAGGACTTCTTTTGTATAATCAGACACGGTATTATCATCACGTAACAGCGTATCATCTAAGTCTATGGCTAACAATTTCATGACATCACTCCTTTATCATATCTTTCATTATACCATATAACCACACATAACTACTGCATAAGTATCACTAAGATACAAACAGTTCTATCTAACATGATACAAAAGATGACGCAACCATAGATATTAGCCACAACTTTTAGATGAGCGCCACCACATTGGAGAAAATAAAAACACGACAGGTTACACAATCCAGTGTGGTACTAGTATGCAAACCTGTCGCAATTGTATTTCTTTATAGTTTAATGCCCTATTGATGTATTAAGAAAACAGATGATCTATGCCATCCATAGTTAGAATAGTACCAATCGTAAATGGTCCAAAGATACCAAAACGAGCACTTACTTCATCAAATCGCATTTCATTGACGATTTTTTTAAACTGAATTGGATCATCACTCATCAATGTAATACCCCATTCCCAATCATCCATGCCAAAAGCACCCGTCGTAAACTCTTTGATAGTGTCCTCATATTTTTTACCAATTTGACCATGAGAACGCATCATACTACCACGACTTTGACGATCTAGCATATACCAATTATCTGTTAAATTACGTTGCTTAGCCATAGGGTAAAAACACATGCAAGCCAATCTAGGAATTTTAGGGTATAACCGGGCTTGCACTTTTGGATGGTCCTTCGGAGATTTCACATAATTGCTTACTTCAATAACAGATACGAAAGAAGATTCTGGCTGTAATACACTAAAGATTGGTAATTTTTTTAGTGTCAATTCTACTTCGTTCAACTCTTGCAAACTTGGTTGTAAGAACCAAAACATAATATCTCCCTTGTGACCATTGATTTGGTACATAGCATAGCTACTTGTATGGGCCTCATGAGCTGCTTCTAAATTTCCAATAAACGCCTTGAAAGATTGCAATGCTTCACTTTGTTGCTCACCGGACCAGCTTCTCCATTTTTCAAAATTAATGGAATAATTAGCGTGTAAGCTAAACCAACCTTCGTATGTTTCAGGTACTTTTTCTAGTCCTGTAGTATGTCCATGCATAGGTATTGCGCCTGCATGAACAGATTCTGTATGTGTATCCATAGGAACTACCTCCTTTGTTTCTTCTTTCCATGCTTCTACTAATTCATAGGCTTGTTTAATGCCATCTGGCATGCCTACCCCTTTAAATGGCGTGCCAATCAATGCCAATCCTGGATAGTGTTCTTGGGCATGGTCCATGAGGGTTGCCACTCGTTCTTTGTGTCCCACTTCATATTGGGGCATACTTTTTTGTAACCGTACCACTTCCATCCATTCTGGATTTCCTGTAAATTTCAATATATTTCGTATTTCTGAAAGCGCCAATTCACACAGTTCTTCTTCACTGTGCGTATCTACCGTAGAGTCTGTAGGCTTCCCTAAAAAGACGCGTAATACCACTTTGTCTTGTGGTGTCGTTTGTGGCCACTTACTAGAAATGTAAGTACATGCCGTCAATGGTGTCTCTGTGTTGCGAGTGATGACAAAGCCTGTGCCTTGCAATGGTTTTGTAAAAGCTGACTTCGGCAAACTCATAATGACAATGGCACAAGAAGATTGTTCCATATGCCGCAAGTCTTCAAATTTTTCATCTCCCACAAAAAATTTTTCATAGGCTTTAGGTGGCGTAGTGATCACAAGACGGTCGTAGGAGTCTGTACCGTTTTGTGTTTGCACTGTATAACGCTTATCTGTGTATGATGCCTCTAGCACCTCAGTCGATGTGCGCAAAGAAACGTTCTTTGGCATTTGTTCCACAAGAGCATCTACTAATGATTCTAAACCTCCCGTTAATTGGGCAAATTGTCCTTCGGTAGCCGCCCCAGATTGTTTGCGCATACCTTGCATAGCCATCATACCTTTGACCAAATTTCCATGCTTTTGTTCTAATTGACGAAATTCTGGAAAGGTTCCCAGTAAACTTAAGCGTTTTAAGTCTCCACCGTAGATACCAGATAAGAGAGGTTCAATTAATAAATTGACTAGTTCATCCCCTAAATGATACCGGAAAAAGGCATCGATACTCATATCTTCATTTCCTGGGTATGGTTTCTTAAAAATATCTAATCCAGCTCGTAATTTACCAAACCAGCTTAATAAACTAGACATAGCAAAAGGAAGAAATTCTGTAGGGATGCCAATGATGGATCCTCCAGGGATAGGCTTCATTTGACCTTGATGATAAATATAGGATTCTCCCGTAGCATTACGTACCAAGGTATCACCTAATCCCAATTCCTGTACCAAATCTGTCATAGATGTTTTTCTAGCTAAATACGAATCAGGACCCACTTCTACCACATAGCCATCGCGACGTTTTGTTTGTACCTTTCCACCCCAACGATTCGAAGATTCTAGGACATGAATGTCCCAGTTAGGAAATGCTTTGCCCATATAATACGCTGCAGATAAGCCCGTTAGACCACCACCAATAATTGCTACTTTCATATTATCCCTCCTTCAAGAGAGCTGTTAATACACCATGCGCCATGGCTTTCACAAAGAGAGTGTCACGATCTGGCATAGACACTCGCACATAAGATATACCTAAGTGATCACATTGTTCACGACGTTCCACATCTAAATCATAAGATACTTCCATATGAGTGCAAGTAAAGCCGATAGGCATATATACCACATGGGAATGCCCTTCTGCGCCCGCTTGTTCCGTTACCGTTTCTACCGTAGGTGTTAGCCATTCCCCACGAGTGCCTGCACTTTGCCAAGCTAGGGTAGCATTGGGCAACACCAATTGATCTGCTATAGATTGCATCACCCGTTGTAAGCTATGCACATATCCATCATAGGAAATTCCTTGCATCAGTGGCACACTATGGGCAGTAAAGACATACAGCGGTTTTGCCGTAATAGGCAATGTACGCATAGTCTTCTGTACTCGCTCTGTCCAAGATTGCACTAATGTCGGTACATCTGCCCAATGTTGTACTACCTTCCATCGGTCATTCATAAACGGTTTCAGTGGCTCTAGATAGGATGCATTTAATATGTCTGTTCCATAAGGATTCATCATAAGTACCACTACTGTATCATAGTGGCCCAATTCCTTCGCTACATCCCCGATGAGTGGTTCTATATATTTATGTGCTTGTACCACCGTTACCTTTGCAAAGGGTAGTTCGTTTTGTAACTCTTCTTCTAACCGCTCTACTTGCCATGCGGTGGACTCCATTAACTGAGATTGTCCACCAATGCGTTCATACTTATGTCGCAATCCTTGTAATTCTTCGTCACTTGGCCCGTGACCTCTCCGTATGCGGGTATAATATGTTTTCACATCTTCTAAGGAACGGGGAGAGCCATAATCTAATACCAATACACAAACTTGTTGTATCTCTTTATCCTCTGTCATGTACATACTCCACTATGTTTCGCAATACTTTAGGATTCGCATCTGGCACAACACCGTGGCCTAAATTAAAAATATGCTTTCCATGAGCAGCACCTTCTGCCAAAATACGATCAATTTCACCTTGAATTGTCTTCCAATCTGCAAATAAATAGGCAGGGTCCAAATTCCCTTGTAATGTTTGCTTGATGCCCATCGCACTTGCTTCTGCAATGGAGCATCTCCAATCGCAACCGATTACATCTAATGGCAATTCTTTCCACACTGGGAATAAATGCTTAGTACCTACGCCGAACATAGTGATAGGAATATGAGGATATCGTTCTTTAATAGTCCCAATAATATGTTTCATATACGGGAATACGCCACATTCATATTGTTCCATGGAAAGGGCTCCAATCCATGAATCAAAAATTTGAATTGCATTCACACCCGCCTGAATTTGACCTTCCATATAAGTAATGGACATAGTAGTCAATCGCTCCATCAAAGCATGCCAAATCTCAGGGGTTGCCACTAAACATTGACGAGTTTTCTGGTAATTCTTAGAAGGGCCACCTTCAATCATATAGCTAGCCAATGTGAAAGGAGCTCCTGCAAAGCCAATTAAGGGAACTGTGAGCATTTCTTTCGTCAACATTTGGATCGTTTTCACCATAAAGTCCAATGATTCTTCTACTACAATATCCCGTAGCTTTTCCACATCATCTTTGGACCGAATAGGATTGGAAATCACTGGCCCTATACCAGATTTTATGTTCACATCTACGCCCATAGGCACCAAAGGCGTCATAATATCCTTGTACAAAATAGCCGCATCCACATCATACTCATGAACGGGAAGAGCTGTTACTTTTGCACATAATTCCGGTTGATGAGTAATCTCAAATAGGCTATATCGCTCTTTAATCTTGCGATACGCCGCTTGACTTCGTCCCGCTTGACGCATAAACCAAACTGGTCTACGGGACACCGACTCACCTGCAATCATTTGCAAATAATCCTGTCGTTTTTCCATATATAATTACACCTTACCTTTTATCAAACCAAACTTGGATTCTATATTCTATTGTAGCATATGGCGCATGTATTTACCTATATATTCTGTCACTTCTAAATGACTATATATTGATTTATATCTATAAGTTCTGCCCCTAACATATGAGCAATTTCTTTGGCGCGGTTCATGCGAACAAAACTGGTATCTGTATCGATGACCGTCGTTTGTATTCCCTGATTCGCAAGCCATCTACCGATGTCGTCTAGTCCCTGCAGTGCTTGTGAGGTGACCTTCCCATCTGTAATAATTACGACCTTTGCCTGTACATGCCCCATTTGAGACATGTCATTGCCTATCTGTTTGACCGCTTCCTCAATACCTTTTACAAAGGGCGTTCTGCCCCCAATACGAGCTTCTCCCAATGCTTTGGGGATGGTCTCAATTCGCTGTGTCAGCGGCACCACACATTGCGCCCCATGCTTTTGAAAGGTGATAAGCGATACATACTGTCGTTTTACATACATCATCTGTACCAATTGCGAAAGTAACTTCTCTGCCCCCTGTAATCGTTGTCTCTGCCCCATAGATCCACTTGTATCAACTACTAAATAGATGGCTTCTTTTGGTATTTCCTGATACATAGCATATCTGATATCTTCTATAGTTAGCCGAATCGGTACTTTCCGACTGCGTACAATCCCTTGTACTATCGTTGGTATCCATGCAATGGTTCTCCCCATAGTTCCTTGACGATGTACCTTAGGGCCTCGACCGTCATCACTGATGTCTATGTGTTTCTTTGCCAGCCCAGATTGCAACATCCCATATAAATCTAACACCTGCGTTTCCACTGCTTCTGAAATTGCAAAGGACTCCTCTACCTTACCGCTATTGGGCTTACGTTGACCTTGTCCGTTAGTATCTGTTTCTTCCTCTGTTCCATCATGACTAGTGTCAAGTTCCGCTTCTGTCTGATCTAGTTCCAGAGTGGTTTCCTCTTTTGATTGTCCATCATGAGCTTCATCGCTATCTGTCATCATCCCCTGAGGCCCCTTCCCTATTGTCTCATCACGGTCCTTTTCCCTATCCATACCTTGTGAGCTATTGTCCTCTTGTTCTCGGTTTGAACTGACCTCTTTCGTTTTCTCTTGTTCCCTTCTTGTCTTATCGGATGGACTTCGGCCAGATGAATCCTGTGCCTCTCCCTCTTGCTGTGTCCGAGGGTTCACTAGGTTCTTCATTTTCTGTGGTAATGTCCATGGAAGTACTGTTTCTACATCAGCTGGCTCCACAAATTGATGGCCTTTTTCTCTAGCTAAACCGATGGCCGCTTTCAGTAAAATATATTCCATCCCCATAAAGGAAATGTTGAATCTCTCTACTAGACTAGAAATATATGTATATATGCTATCATGCACGTTTGGGATTCCAGGTGCATCCATTAATTTCCCCTTAGAACAAATCGACTCTTCTCCATGAGTTCCATATACATCTACTGATATTCCCTCCCCGTGGTAACTTTCACGAGTCGTACCGTTCTCATATATATCTGCATGGTCTCTATCTGCTAGGATCCGCACTCTAGTATCCACATCTGGGGATTCTATGGGTATCCACAAATCCATATCATAGACCCATTTTGAAAGCCCTTCTGCTCCCGTATAGGTCCCAATGATTTGTAGCGGTCTTCTCGCTTCGTACCGACGATTTTGCTCGTAAAGAATCCGTAACCACATGGACCGGTCAAAGTGATCCAATCCTTCGCAGATAAGCAAGTCATACACGTCCCAAGGATGTGCTTGTTTTACAATTTGAGCTGTTTCTAAGGTCCTTTGTATATCCACTGCTTCCTGCATAGCACTCACATCTGTGTGGGATGTAATCGTCGTATAGGTTCGGCCCCTATCAAGCAATGCTTGTAACAGAGCATACGTTTTTCCCGTTCCCACTTCACCTGAAATCAGTAATGTCCGCAACAAAGGTTCTTGCAAAAAGAGGTGAATGCCTGTATTCAGTTGTACACTCATACCATTCACCTCCTTTAACAAAATCTTTGATGATTCTACTACTTCTGTATCCCTTCATAGGTGGCCCATAGATTCTCTAACATAGTTTCATCAAATTCACGTTGCTCAAAAGGTTTCCGCTTCATCCGATGAGATACCACAAGCGGTGTCAACTGTTTCAGATGATCCATGGTCACATGGGGCTCCCCCTGTAAGGCCGCCAAAGCACGGCTACTATTGAGCAAGGTAATATCTGAACGATGTCCCTCTACGCCTAGGGTAATAGATATATTGGCAATCAATTCTAATAGATTTGCATCTACCCCAATGGTAGGCAACGCTTTACGCGCTGTTTCAATGGTTTTACGCAACGCTTCATCGTCCTTCCTGTAGGACTCAATAAATGCTTGTGGAGTATCTTCAAAAGCCAATCGACGACGCAATACTTCCATCCGCAATGCTACATCTGTTTCTGCTTTCACAGTCACCGATAGACCAAAGCGATCCAACAATTGCGGACGAATAGCCCCCTCTTCGGGGTTCATGGTGCCCACCAAAATAAATCGTGATGGATGACTATGGCTAATGCCCTCACGTTCAACCCGATTCACACCCATCGCCGCCACATCTAGCAATGTATCCACTAAGTAGTCCTCTAGTAAATTGACTTCATCCACATAGAGAATATTTTCGTGAGCCTCAAATAAAATGCCTGGAGAAAACTTTTGCTTCCCCTCTTGCAGCATCCGCTCAATATCCAAGGTTCCCACCAATCTGTCTTCCGTGCAATGCAATGGAAGGTCAACCACTTTCATCGGTGTGCCATCACGATGCATCGGCAGCACCTTGGCTAAGCTTCGTACCGCCGTCGATTTTGCCGTTCCCTTATCACCCTGTATCAATACACCACCTACCCGTGGGTCTACCGCATTGAGGAGTAAGGCCAATTTCATTTGATCTTGTCCTACTAAGGCTGTAAAAGGATATATAGTACTCATGTTAGTCTCCTTACGTTTCATCATAATACCCCTCTAGATCATCTTCCAAGGACATTGCCACATCGCGCAATCCTTCTATACGTTCCGCACTGGCCTTCCAAAGTCCTCGTTGTTCTGCTTCTAATAAAGTAGTACAAATGGCCCCTAATGCCCAAGGATTGACTTGGCGCATCCAGTCCTGTACGTCCTGATTCATGACATACTCGTCTGTATAGGCATCATACATCCAATCTTGAATCATATCACTAGTGGCGTCCCATTCATAGGTATGTTGTACATAGGAAGCCATATCCGCTGCCCCCTTGTAGCCGTGTTTCATCATGCCCTCTATAAAAATAGGGTTCATTGGTTCACTACGGAACTGACGCTGAATTTCATCTTCTAAGGAACGCACCAAAATATCTTTACGATACGTGGTATCTCCTATAAATGATTTCGGCTTAATACCTTTCACCGCCTCCACAGCCGCAATCATACCCCCATGATAGGCATTGAAATCATCTGCACTCAACAAACTAACTTCACGATTATCTTCATTTTTCACGGTCACTTCAATGGAACCTAATCGCTTGCGAAACTGTTGATGGCTTGGAATAATTTCCCCTTGCTCATCATATCCATAGCCACCCCAGGTGACATAGGCATTGGCTAAATCTTCACGAGTAGACCAGTTGCTTTGTTCTAGAATTTGATTCACTCCTGCCCCATAGGCACCTGGTGCATCGCCAAAGACACGAATTGTAGCTGCTTTGATAGCTTCTTCATAGTCCATACCGTCTTCTACTAATGCAGCTGTATCCAAGTCTATATGTTTTTTTACGTAATTCACACTATGATCTTCATCAAGAGCGTTTACCATTTGCACCGCTTTTGCAATCCACATGACACCGGAAGGCATCATATCTCGGAATAGTCCACTAATACGGCTTGTTACATCGATACGTGGTCGCCCTAATTCCTCGAGAGGTATGACTTCCAAATCGGACACACGACTACCTGTATAAACTGGTCGTACACCCAATAAATAGAATACTTCACCAATACATTGTCCATGAGTGCGTTGCGTGTTGTCTGCCCACAAGACAATACCAATTTCCTCTGGATATCGCTGTTCTTCTCGAATATATTCATTGAGCAACGCATCGCCTAGTTCACAACCGATGGCATAGGCAGGAACGGTCGGCAAGGTCCGTTCATCGACGCCATAAAAATTGCGCCCCATCGGTAGCACATCGATACCACCATTAGTAACAGCACCTCCAATATTAGGCGGGATATAGTTTCCTTCTAAACCTCGTAACAATTGGCACATTTCTTCTGTGGTTTGGCGCAACCCTGCGAGGTAGGTCTCACACAGCGTTTCCTTCTGTGCATCGTCTGGCACACCATACATGTCTATGAAAGCATCTATATACCCCTCCTCTTCCTCTGTGGTTGGATTTTGTCCTAAAATATGCAAGCCACAACGAATATGACGATTTTGGATATCCATCAAATAGTTATGAACATCCCCTAACAGTTCTTCTGCCTCGTCTGCATGAATGGAGTCAGCTAAGGCGCGCCACTCTTCTTCACTGACAGATCTATCTGCCACAAAGTATGCCTGACCGCTCTCTTGATACCAGTCGAAGGGTTCGCACAAGCGTTCCAGATGACAATCTTTCACAGAAGATAAGATATACCCTAGCACCACATGCTCTTGGTTTGTTTCCTGGGCTTTCATATAGTCATATTCGTCCAAATACCGTTCTAGCGTTTCATAGTCACCATATAAGCCGGACCGCTTCATAGGTGGCGATAAATAGCTAAGTAAAACAGCATGGCTACGCCGTTTTGCTTGGATGCCTTCACCAACGATAGTTGTCCAGTACGGATAGAGATTAGGTATATCTTCGATACCTAACTGAGGGTAACAATAGGAACTTAAAGCCGTTCCCTTACCGGGCAACCATTCTAAGTTACCATGGGTTCCCATATGAATCGCCACATCGGCTTGAAATACAGTACGCACCCAATGATATACTCCCTCATAGTGATGCGTAGGCGGAATGTCCGGCGAATGGTACAAAGCATCTGGATTATCACTAAATCCACGTGGCGGTTGTACTAATACCCACACATTGCCAAAGGCCACACCGGGAATAATGAGCTCATCCTCTTCTACAAATATCTCCCCTATGGGCTGTCCCCAATGTTGTAGTAGTGATTCTTGGGTAGCACTATCTAGCTTTGAAAACCACGTCCTATACACTTCTTTCGGTAGTTTTGGAGCTTTCTCTACGGCTGAATCGGTCAAGCAATCTACATCATTCGTAGCATGTTTGGTCAGTATCATCATTAGATCTTCACTCGTTTGAGGGATACCGTCTACTGTATATCCGTTCTGTTGTAATTCTTGCAACAACCGTAGTACAGATTCTGGCGTGTCTAGCCCACAGGCATTGCCAATATGTGAATTTTTAGGAGGATAATTATGAAGGAATAGAGCAATCTTTACTTCTGACCTATGTTTCTGTTGCAATGCAATCCATCGTTTGGCTTGGTCTACTAACTTTTGAATGCCCTCAGGATATGGTTTAAAATAGTAGCCTCTTTCCTCTGAATACGTTCTGGTCCCTACAATATGACCATTTAAAATGCCATCTATTTCCGGCAATGACAAGGAAAAGGATATATCCATAGGCTCTAACCCTTGTGAACGTGTTTTCCAGCTTTCAAGAGTAGTATAGGTAACAAAGCCCTGCAAGATAGGGATTCCTAAATCTGTCAGTTCATGACGACTCGCCCCCTGCAAGCCAATGATGGAGAACTTGCATGTATTAATGATGAGAGATATTGTCTCTTTCACTTGATGATCAAACAACGTGTGCCAACAATCGTACCACCGTAATTGTCCACCAGATTTACTGCTGTATTGACCAAATACTAATACCGGCGATAACCCTTGTTCTAATGCACGATCATACAGTGCATAGGGATAGTCTAATTGACCTTGCACCCATTCATCTCGATAAAAGAAAATACCTACCACTGGACCGCCATGATCATAGTCCTTACGATATTCCTCATAGGATGGATACACTTCCCCTTGTCTGCCTAAAATACCTTGGTATGGTAGTTCTTTCACCGGTTCTACTGGCCCTGTATAACCTTGTAAGGATAGCATATATTGGCACAGTCCATAAAAGTTTTCTCTTCCACCTTGGTGCAAATAAGCCTTAATTTGATCAATGTCCTCATCTGCAATACCATATCGCTGTATATCCGACGCTGAATCATGGAATAGTAATACATAAGGAACTTGTTTCTGTGTAATATATTTGTGAATCCCTTTTACCAAAGGAGTATCTAACGTACTGCCTACATGAGTAAATAGTACTATATCCGTACCATCAATCGCCCTCTGAACATCTTCTAACTCTATATTTTCAGATGATAGAAAAACTATGCCCAAGGACATAGTCTCATCTGTATACTTCTGTTCTATTTCTTTAGCCCATTGCCAATGCTTCGTCATAGACGTAATGAGTAATATAGAATGTTTCATATCGTACTCACCACAATACGTAATGCCTTCCCTTTCATCATTACTGCCTCCTAACTGTAGCACTTAGCTACTAACCGCTTGTGTCCACATGCCCATTGTAGAACACAGTCTGTTACCTTTTTAAGTAAAGGATTTGACTATACAATTGCTCATACACATTCATTGCGTGAAAGAATATACTTTTAGTTTATCATACTATAGGTTTCATTTGATAGTAAAATAAATTTTATTTAATAACTATCATAGTGTAACAAAAAAGCACCGCCACAAAGGAAGGTGCTTTTCTATCCACTCACTATGGTGATCGTTATTCCTTTACAGATAGCATTTCTCTAAGAGCCTCGTATCCATAGGTCACCATTGGTATATCTTGTATTAAATTTTGTTCTGTTATGTCCTCTTCCGACTCCATTACGACACAGATGTCATTAGCCCCCGCTAGTCGTAGTAGGCGAACACTTTCACCAATCTGAGACACATCTAATGCATCATTCGTAACCACAACGCCTACTACATTACGATTAAAAGCTCCTGCCGTAGCTGGCGGATAGGGATTGAATGGTTCCCCTAAGCGGTAGCCCAGTACCACGGTATCCACATCGTAGGATGACACTAAAAGAGCAGAAAAATACCACGGATTTTCAATGTACTCTCCGGGAGTTAGCACACAATTGCCTTCACGATACACCGCCATTGGCCGTGGCAACGTCTTCTTTCCGCCTAAAAGACATTGTACCACAGTTTCCACATGACTATAGGTGCTACCAACCCACAAAGTACTACGCAAGGTATCCACGGTTAGCTCCTTGTAAGAGGAACTACGCTAAACTGTAGCAATTCCGAGAATCCCTGTAATACACTAGAGAGTGATACCTCTACGCTTGAAACATCTCCTGATATTAACACAGCCCCTGAAAATCGATCGATAAATTCGATATGTACATTGGCTGCTTTAGAGGCCATATCTCCTGCAATGATAGCCGCTTCCCCTGGGGTAATCGTCAAAATACCTACAGCACTACGACCTTCGCTATCTAGACCTAATTTACTGTATAAGTCCCTTTTTGGATTCGCTAATACATGAGCTAATGTGACTTGTTTTCCTGGTACTGACTCTTGAATAATACGTTGTTTATCTAGCATAGGATATAACCTCCTTTCCAATTATAAATGTAAAGCTACATGTAGCCAGTTAAATGCGCCCACTGCTAATAGTGCCCCAATCGTTGGTCCTACAATTGGTACCCAAGCATAACCCATATTCGCAGTTCCTTTGTTAGGAAGTGGTAAAATCGCATAGGCCAAACGTGGAGTAAAGTCACGAGCAGGATTCAATGCAAAGCCTGTAGTTCCACCAAAAGAGAAACCGATGCTTGCTACAAGGAAACCAATAATAAGTGGTGCTAAACCATCGGCCATAGGTCCCAAGAAAAGTACACAAAAGATGAATAAGAAAGTAGCAATCACTTCAGATAGTAAGTTCCAAGCTCGTTCATCACAAGCTGGACCTGTAGCAAAAATACCTACACAGTTTCCTTCATCTGGACCAGTAATCTTGAAGTGAGGATAGTAATGTAGCATCGTAATGCCTGCGCCTACAAAGCCACCTAATAATTGAGCGATAACGGCTCCCAATACTAACTCAGGAGGGAATAATCCACCTGCTGCAAAAGCAATCGTTAATGCTGGGTTCAAGTGTCCTACGCCACCTAAGTGAACGGCCACATAGACTGCAAATGTAACTGCAAATCCCCAACCAAACATCAATCCAATCCAGTTTGTTTTAATAGCGCTTGTGATTGTATTTTTAAGTAATAATCCAGCGTTACAACTACTACCGAAAGCCATTAAAATAGCTGTTCCGATAAATTCACTAACATACACTTGTGTAGCATCCATATGTGTTACCTCATATAATACATGTTAATATACGTGTTAAATCTTCTTTTGTGGCCGCGTATGGATTCCCTGGGTAGGTACGATCCACCATAGCCTGTTGCACTAATGTAGGAAAGGAATCCTTAAAGGAAACTTCATCAATACCAAACTCTTTCATTGTTATAATGCAACCCACTCGACGTGCTAAAGATTGTGCACATCGTACTAAAGCAGCAATTTGTGCACTTTCATCATCAGATTCGGTGGTTAAGGAGAGTTTTTGTGCAATCGAAATGTATTTTAATTTAGCCTCATTAGAGTTGGCTGCATTATACATAATGACATAGGGCAATAGCATCGCATTGGCTAATCCATGCGGCACATGGAATTGACCGCCCAATTGATGTGCTAAGGCATGGGTAATGCCTAGACCAGCTTGATTGAAAGCTAGCCCTGCCATGCAGGATGCTTCATGCATCGCTGCTCGTGCTACTTCGTCAGTTCCACGCTCTACACATGTTGGTAAATTCTTAATAACTAATTCTATTGCTTTTTCAGCTAATGCATCGGTAAAATGATTGGCCTCTGTAGCCACCAAGGCTTCCATGGCATGTACAAGTACATCCATGCCGCTATAAGCGGTTACTTTTGGCGGTGCCGATTTCACAAAGAATGTTGTTAAAATCGCTTCATCTGGCAATAAGCTGTCATCTGCCAACGGATACTTTATACCTGTTTTAGTATCTGTAATAACAGCAAAGGATGTCACTTCAGATCCAGTTCCGCTAGTTGTTGGTATGGCAATAAATTTTTTAACGCAGATGCCATAAATTGTTTTACAGAAATAGTTAATACCTTTCGCTGTATCAATGGCAGATCCTCCGCCAATGACGATCAGTACTGTGGCTTTTTCTTTCTGTAATACCTCTACCCCTTTGACAATGGAATCAATAGGTGGATCTGGTACTACATTAGAATATACAACATAGGTATTGCTTGTATTCACCAAGTCAATCACTGTCTGTAATGCTGGTGTTCCTTCTAAAAATGGGTCACAGATGATAAAAATACGTTCTCCTTCTAATAAGCGAAGTCTTTCTAAAGCATCTGTTTTAGTACCATTGGCAGAGTGTTCTGTTTGTCCTGTAAAAATTTGCGTTTTAAATGACCATGATTCCATGATTACGCCCCTTGTATATATGACTGAAAAGCTCGTAGCCCTGCATTCACTATGAGCACATCTTCTTTTACAGTGCCGCCACTAATACCTAGACCACCGATTAGATGATTCTCTAACATTAGTGGCTCACCACCGCCAAATAAGACTATGGGTCTTTTGACCATCGTCTCAATACCATAAAGAGGAGTCCCTGGCTGCACTACGGCTCCTAACTTTTCTGTTCCGCACCGAAAAGCTACTGCTGTATAGGCCTTATTAGGGGCTAGTTCTATGCTTACACCAAGAGCTCGTTCCATACGCCGTTGATACACTAACGATCCGCTCGCATCCACAATAGCAATCACAACAGGAATTCCCAATCGTTTCGCCTCTTGTTCGCAAGCTTCAACGACAGTATCTACCACAGATTCAACGGTAATTCCTGTATATCTAGACCACTGTGCTGCTCGTCCAATGGGGGCAATTCCCTCTTGTGTAGTGGATGGCACGCGCTCTATGTTTGCAATAATATTTCGGACTGAATCATAAATATCCATGTCCATCCTCCTTACTAAAGGCTATTCTACTATTTAGTCAACAATGTTTCTACATCGTGATGTGGGCGAGGAATTACGTGAGTAGATACAACTTGGCCTACGTTACCAGCTGCTACTGCACCCGCCTCTACGGCTGCTTTAACAGCACCAACATCACCACGAACCATCACAGTTACTAAACCAGAACCAATTTTTTCATAGCCAGTTAATTCTACATTGGATGCTTTCACCATTGCATCTGCTGCTTCAATAGCTGCTACTAAACCTTTTGTTTCTACCATACCTAATGCGTTATTCATGATAAACCTCCTTATTTTTTAGAACTACTTTTCTTTTTAGCTTTAGTCGTTTTAGCTGATTTTTTAGCACCTGTAGCTTTCGGTGCTACTTCTGTTGTTGATGGTGTAGATTCTTCACCAATCACAATATTTGTCAGTTCAGCAATGGCTTCAGCCATTACTGTATCTGTTTCTTGTACTGTTTTTTCCGGCTCTGCCCCGACAGTTTCCACCACAGTTTCCACCACAGGTTCTGCTATAGGTTCTTCTTTCACAGCTGCCGGTTCTTCTTGTAAGAAGACATCGATAACAGTTTGCGATACTCTTGGAATCACTTTAGAGCTTACAAAACAACCCATCTCTTTTGCCACCATAGCGCCTGCTTCAACAGCTGATTGCACAGCTCCCACATCGCCTACTACTTTCACAGTAAACCAACCAAAACCATTAGCTTTGTCAATATTTACTACGTGCACATTAGATGCTTTTACCATTACATCGGACATGGTAACTGCGCCTAACAAGCCTTTTACTTCTAATAGTCCTAACGATTGATTCATATAAGCCTCACTTATCTTAAGCTAAATGCTTCACTTAATACACAACGACGAATGCGACAGAACGATCTTGCACATGTAATACCTTCTCCTGTTGGGCCTGCAATGGTAAAGGTAGTATGCCCTTCACCACCTACACCAATACCTGCATAGGATGGAGCATTTTTTACGAAAATCGTAGTTTCTAACAATCTCGCCATTTTAGATAATTTTTCTAAATTTTGAGAGTGCATCATCGCTGTGTGACGATTTCCCAATTCTGCGCGGTATGCACATTCTATAGCAATATCTACATTTGGAACCGCTACGATTGGTAAAATTGGCATCATCATTTCTTCTGTTACTAGGTGATGATGTTCTGATGTACGAGCAATGATTAATCGAATACTGTCATCTACCACAATACCTACTAATGCTAATAAATCTTTTGCAGATTTACCTACAAAATCTGGATTTGGTTTACCATCTTTCTTAGTTACTTTTTCAACTAATGTATCTAGAATAGACATATCAGTAATTTCATAAGCACCATTCTTTTTCATATGGTATACCAATTGATCTGCCACAGATTCCACAACAAACACTTCTTTTTCAGCAATACATGGAACGTTATTATCAAAACTTGCACCACTGACGATATCTTTCGCTGCTTGTTCAATATGTGCTGTTTCATCTACGACTACTGGAGGGTTACCAGCGCCGGCGCCAATCGCTTTTTTACCAGAGGATAAGACTTGGTTTACAATTCCAGGTCCACCTGTAGCAACTAACAATCTTACTTTTGGATGACTCATCATGCATTGTGTACTTTCAATCGATGGTTCACGCACCATCGTTACCAAGTTGTTCGGAGCACCTGCCGCTTCTAGTGCTTTATTAATCATTTGCACTAAAATAGTAGATACTTTTTTAGCTCTTGGATGTGGGCTAAATACCACCGTATTACCGCCAACAATCATGGAGATAGAATTATTGATAATTGTTTCTGTTGGATTTGTTGTTGGTGTTATGGCACCAATCACGCCAAATGGACAAAATTCTTCAATTGTCAATCCATCATGACCAGTCATAGCACGCGTTTCCAACACTTCTTTACCTGGTGTTTTCACAGCAGCTACTCGGTTTTTAATCAATTTATCACTATATCTACCAATGCCTGTTTCTTCGACTGCCATGAGTGAAATCATTTCTAAATGATCTTTTTGTAACACAGTTTCACGGATGGCATCCACAAATGCATTACGATCTTGTAATGAAAAAGCTAACAACTCTCTTTGTGCCACTTCACTCGCATCAATCGCAGCCTCCATGGTATCAAACACGCCATATTCATAACGAGTTGTTTCCATACCTACGCCTTCTTGTTGTAAATCTTTCACTACTTGTTTCACTATACTTTCAATCATTTCTAAGTTCATTCGTATCTCCTCTATGATTTCGATACAATTCCAATATCATTGTTTTTAATCCGTCCTGCATTCGCTTCATCTACATCGATATGCATTTCTAAAGCAAACTTCGGCGATACTCGAATAATTACATTGGAAAATGTCAGCTCGCGTTCTCCATGTACAGTCACTGTCACTCGCTCTTTATCGATCACGCCCATACGTTTTGCATCATCAGGATGCATATGGATATGTCGATGCGCTACGATCACACCTTGAGAAATCGTTAATTTCCCTTTCGGTCCTAGTAACGTTATACCTGGAGTTTCCCGTAAATCACCAGATTCACGTATCACGCCTGGTACTCCCAACGTAAATGAATCTGTTAGAGAGATTTCCACTTGTGTATCATTCCTAAAAGGTCCCAAAATACGTACTTTTTCAATACTGCCTTTCGGTCCTACTAGAGTTACTGTTTCATTTGCAGCATATTGTCCTGGTTGTTTCAAGTCTACTTTTTTTGTCAGTTCATCTTGTCCAAATAAAACGGTATATGCTTCTTTTGACACATGAACATGACGATTTGAAACACCAATTGGTACGCTACATCTATTTAATTCTTGTAACTTTGCTATGACGCGCTCCGTTACTAAATGTAAATACTCAGATTGTTTCATAGGTTTCCACCAATCCATTAATGACTTAATCTCGATATTGTGAGATTGTTTTATGTTCATGTTTTTTGAAAATTTTACAAAAATAGCTCACATCACTATATCCCAATATGTTAGCAATATAGGATCCGCTCTTGTCCGTTCCAAGTATATATTCCTTCGCTAAATTTATTTTTTTCTTGTGTATATACTGCATAATTGTCATATTTAACTTATGTTTGAATATACGACTAATGTAGCCTTGGCTTACATTACAAGAAACAACTATATCTTTTAAAGAAATATCTTCTTGTATATGTGTATGAATATAGTAGAGAACAGTATGTAAAATTTCTTGTTTCCCTTGATATAGTTTCATAAACAGGAAATCAACAATTTTAAATGTCCATATAGCGAGTCCTTCTGCGTATTTTGTATGTACAGGTTCCAACTGTATCTTTGACACCATCGTATGTAACTTCAATATATGCGTGTCTAAGACCTTGTGTTGTACCTGGTCTACCAATTCATATAGTTCACTGGCAATTGACTGGCTATCACTATGTTCATATGTATACTGACATACTTGGTATAATCTGTCATAGGCTACCTCAAAATCACCTTGCTGAAAACCTTGTACAATTCCCTCCAACAGATCTAGGGATTTCCCTGTGACCTCTTTTTCTTTAGTCATCCCCTTTGCTGGAATCCATTTATAAAAATCATCCCAGCTAAAAGGTTTATATAAATATCCAATTCCGGAATATTTCATAGTCATTTGGTTAACAGCTTGCGTTTCTTTATTCAACATCATCACAATCCGGCAGGTTGGATAGGTGTAATACATATGTCGAATAATGTCACCTGCTTTTTGATGGCTAATATCCATTGCTATATAAGCGACAGAAATTATTTCTTCCTTCGGTAAGGAAAGTACTTCTTGATATGTACTAATGCAGATGACCTCCGCTTGCATATGGAGTGCAATTCGTTTTTGTAGTGCTTTCATATGCAACTTATCGGTATCTACCAAAAGTATCTTCATCACAAAATACCTCCTTGTCTTATTCTACTGGATAGGATAACATCACCTGTATCCCACCCTTTGGCAATGGATAACAATGTACTTTAGCAGAAGTGCCATGGTATTCTATAAACGTTTGATGTAATTTTAAAATAGCTTGACTCGTTGGAGATAAGGTTGACTCTATGGTATCTCCATGTATTAACCTCGTCACATCTTGTAGTAATTTGTGTAGTACAAGTACTTCATCAGAGTGAATCTGCAATGTATCATCTTCTATAATAATACATACTTGATCACCTTGGAGCTCTGCATGTAGTTTCATAGAAATCTTTGCATGCCCCTCTTGTTGTGCTCTTTCTGCCACTTGATATACATATTGCCATATGCTATAGGACGGTAACATGTAGTGCCACAGGCTCTCATCTACATCCATATGCCAGCCTATGTGGCAATCTTCACGATAGTTTAAGAGAGATACTGTAGATTCGATGCGCGAACATTCCTCTTTAATACTTGTTTCAAATAGACTATCATGATGAAGTGCTAATACATGAATATAATCCAGAATCGCTGCTTCCGTTTTTTCTGCTTCTTCTACTACAGATAAGCTATCTACTACGCTAAGCAATTTACAGTTACGTACCATATCTACATAGCGCTTATACTTTTCTAGCTCACTTTGTAAGCAGCAAATCTTATCTTCTGCTTCTAATACTTCTTTTTCTAATGCTTCTATACGATTTAAATTCTTTTGTTTATTTCTATTCGATACAATTTCATGATTCGTAAGTTGATTAATAATAAACTCCACTAGTTTTGCGATAGAAAGCGCTTCATTATAGCTATACCGCTTAATATCTGCTAACTCTTCCGGATTCGTAGTTTCGATATCTTGGTTCACTAATTGTGCTCCACCAGGTACCATATTTTTACTCAACCGGACTATTGTATCTGGTACATCATCACATAGAATCTGTCCTCCAATAAATCCGCCTAAATAATGACCATCCACGATAATCGGTATAGCAATTTCTAAAAGTCCGCAAGGACAAATATAAATGCTCACCTCTTTATTAGTGGCAGCAATAATCGCACCTGATGCATCGGATAACTTACACAATAATGACGATGTAGGGTTATCTCTTATTTTCTTACAATAGTTGCAAAACCGTGTTGCTTCTGTTAATACATCACCTTTATAATCTACTGTCACAAAAGCTATTCCTGTCACGTTGGCAACCGCTTCTTGGATCCCTTCCAATAAATCATGACCTATGACAGTCATAATATCCAGTCCTGATTCTTCGTTTCGATTGTCTTCCAAAGTATTTCGTGGCATTCCTTTTTATTACCTTTCCTATACAATACGTAAAATATCTCTACTTATAGTATACGACAGTAATTGCAAAAACCATGTCAAAAAGTATGATTTTTGTCATGAAATTTAATCATAGTTATTATGTATAAGAACATAGCGTTTCTACATACACACATCTTCTGCGACGGACTAAATCTTTCGCCGTTATGGCTCCTTCACCAGTGACATTGGCAATCGTGAAAGATGTGGCTCCTACGCCACAGATACCAATTCCATCTAAGGAACATCCATTTTTGACAAAGATTGTAGTTCGGAAAGCTTTTGCTGCTTGCCGTAAACGCTCCGTATCGCGAGAATGAATGCCTGCTGTATGGTGATAACCTTGTTCTGCATCAACAGCAATTTGTAGGGCACTTTCAAAATTACTAGCTTTCACCACTGTAATCAATGGAGCTAATATTTCCTGTGTCACAAATGGATGGATTTTAACTGTTTCTACAGCAATCAAATCATAGGAACGATTCGTATGAATTCCTGCATCTTTTAAAATCTCATCTGCCGATTTACCGCCATATTGACGATTTACTTCCATATCTTCAGTCAAGAGAATTTTTGATAATTGCAACATTTCTCCCACTGAATCCACATAATACACATTGAGTCTTTCTAAGGCCGACCGAAATGCAGGTACTACAGATTCTACAATAATGACATTTTTCTCCGATGTACAGGTAATGTTATGATCGAAGGATGCGCCTTTGTGAATGCAATAGGCTGCTCGATCGATATCAGCCGTTTCATCTACCACAAATGTAGGGTTCGCTGGACCTGCTGAAATAACCTTCTTACCACAGGCTAATGCGCTCCTAGCTGCATCTGACCCACCAGTAGATAAAATCAATTCTACATCAGGATGATTCATTATTTCATTAAGATATGTTAAGGAACAAGTATCTGGTGTGGTGATTAAGTTACATATGCCAAATTTATCTAAGATAATTTTATTCATCACTTTCGTAATATATTTAGATACTTCCATGGCTCTTGGATGTGGACAATGAATCACTACATTTCCTGCTGACAACAAACTAATTGTATTGTTGATCAACGTTTCACAAGGATTGGTACTTGGATGTATTGCACATACAACACCATATGGAAATGGTTCTGTTAAGACAATTCCATTTTCTCCTTGCGTTGTTCCTGTAATTAAATCTTCTGGGCCCGGCGTTTCTTCCAAAGCAAGTTTAATCTTAATGGCCTTATCTTCCGCTTTACCCATACCAGTTTCTTCACAAGCAAGCGCGGCAAATTCTAGACAATAGCTTCGTAATCCTTCACGGATAGCCTGAATCAACTGCTTCCGTTCCCGTAGGCTCAACTTTTGATAGATGTGAAATGCTTGTTTTGATGCATGCACAACCTGTGTTACTGAGGAAAATATCCCACCTTGGGTTCCCATATTTGCCTCCTTACTAAATAACAACAGAGTCTACAATACCAATGATTGCTAAATCTATGGTAGCCCCTTTTCGGTTCTCTTCCACTCGTACTGAAGACCCCGTTCCAACTAGCACATATTCACCTACACCAGCTCCTACAAAATCAGCTGCTACTTGTTCTCTATGAGCTGGCGAAAGCGATGCATCGACAGGCTGTATAATCATCAACTTATATCCTAATAGGGTATCACTTTTCTTCGTTGCTACAACATTACCAATCACTTTTGCTAAATACATGCTTACTCCTATCTCATAGGACTCAATTCATATGACGAATATGGTCTATGTATCGTATCCCTAACTCAAATATTGTTTGATAGTACCCTTGCACCATCTGTTGGTAGGGACCTGGTTCTTTTCCTGATAAAGGCTCTATGGATGTTGGCAGTACATAGATACTAGCACCTGCTGTAAAAGCTTTCTTTACCACTTCCGACAGATCCGATTGACTATAGCCTAAGGCAATATGAATGACATCATTTCTTCCTATATAAGGTAATACTATGCAATCGTGTTCTGTAAAAGCGGGTTCCTCTCCATAGGGATATTGCATAAGAAAAGGATGAATTTCTTTCACTCGACGTTCCATTTCTGGATCACCGTTCTTGGGAACAATGGCATGAACTTGTGTGAAGTCACATGTAGTCAATTGATTCGCCAACGCATAATTTTCATGATGCCACTGTTCATCAAAGACAACATATAATTTTCTTACACTTTGTTCATGAGATTGTTCTGCTAAAATACGTGCCACCATGTCTTCTAGGAGCCTAGATAGGTCTCTATCTTTCATAGTGCCTCCTCTAAAGTAGTGGCATATAAGGACGATGCCTCATATGCCACGCTACATTACGCTTTAAGAGTTGGAATAATACGTTCTGTATCGATGTGAGGACGAGGGATAACGTGTAAGGATACAACTTCGCCTACTGCACGAGCTGCTACTGCACCAGCTTCAACAGCTGCTTTTACTGCACCAACATCACCACGAACCATAACTGTTACTAATCCAGAACCAATTTTTTCATAGCCTACTAAGTTTACGTTAGCAGCTTTTACCATAGCATCTGCTGCTTCAATCGCACTTACTAAACCTTTTGTTTCTACCATTCCTAATGCATCTGAAACCATAATATCCTCCTATGTTTCTATACTAACCTATTAAATGTATGGTGTTGTACTCGATGTAGGTGTGTCACCTAAAGCACCAAGCAATTTAATACCCACTTCACGAGCTGCTTTCACAGCTTGACGAACAGCACCAGAGTCTCCAGAGAATGTTAAGATTACTTCGTTAGAGAAACTTGTACCAGATTTTGGTGATGCGTACGAAACAACTTCTACATTGGCAGATTTTACTGCTGTATCCGCAAGTACTGCACCAATCGCTGCTGGGCCTGCACATACCATACCAAAAGATCTACCTAATGGAGTGTTGAATACGGCTTCTAAACAATAGCTTGCACGTGCTGTGTATTGGAATTCCAAGTGACCTGCATCATTAGCGTATACATCTCCAAAGTATTTTGGAACAGCTTCCAATGCAATTTCAACAGCTCGACGAGCATCGGATACATCATGAGCACCGATATAGATCAAGGAACCATGACCTGCGCCACCTTTAGTATCACGAGGCAACTCTACTGTAATAATTTCAGTATTCGTTGCTTTGATTGCATCATCCACAGCCATAATTTGTGGGCCTGCGCCTACACGACCGCCGATAATACCGATGGATTTGAATTTTCCTAATCCCATTGTTTCTGTTAATAACGGATCCACACTGGCAATCACAAGACCAATTGTATCGCCCATTGCAGTACCTACAAATTCAGTAACTCCGATGGATCCTGCTGTTGTGCCTTGCGGCTTTTTAATGCCAAGTTCTTCTGATACTTGACCCATCACTTTTTCTAATAATGCTGTATCCATAGTACCTCCTAACCACCAATAATACAGTTTAAACCATATGATTCTACTATTTTTTTATACGTTTCCATTTCTTCTTCTGGAATCTTTGGTGTATTTTCTAATTCATATTCACGTCCCAATAGTTCATATTTCCCCTGCCCATAATTGTGATATGGCAACAAGTGTATGTCATGAACATTAGGCATATTTTCCTTCACAAACTCCGCTATACCACGAATATCTTCTTCGCTCGCATTAAACCCAGGAATCGTAGGAACACGCACTGTTGTATTTGCGATAGACTGTATGACTTTAGCCGACTCTTTGATCCTTGCGTTATCGACACCAGTGAACTTTTTATGTTGCTCTGGATTAACACTTTTGATATCTAGTAGAACTAAGTCGATGTACGGCATAATCTCTTCTACAATCTTTGTGTCATAATACCCTTCTGTTTCTATTGCGGTATGCCATCCTTGTGCTTTACAAGCTTTAAAGATTTCTTTAGCAAACTTTGGTTGTGTCAATGCCTCTCCACCAGATAAGGTGATGCCGCCATTGGACCGAAAGTACTGTGTGGCATCTTTTTTTAGTTCTCGTACTACCTGCTCGACACTCATCAACTTACCTTTCATAGAAAGTGCACTGGTAGGACAGACCATGGTACACTCTGAACAGTTGTCACAGAGTGTACGGTCAATCCAGTATGGGTTGCTATCAGCAATGGCCTGTTTAGGGCAAACTGCCTGACAAGCTTTACAACCAATACAGAGTTGTTTTCGATACACTACTTCAGGATAATATTGTTGTGATTCTGGATTAGAACACCATTTACATCGTAATGGACAGCCCTTCAAAAATACGATTGTCCGGATTCCTGGTCCATCGTGAATGGAAAAGCGTTGAATATCAAATACAGTGCCTTGTACACTATAATCTACTGATTCCATACGAACTTATCCTTTATATTATGTACCTACATTTCATGTTCTGTACGATTAATGATATCGTCTTGTACTTCTTTAGCCAATGTTACGAAGTGAGCACTGTAACCTGCTACACGAACGATCAAGTCTTGGTTATCTTCTGGATGTTCTTGTGCATCTAACAATGTTTGTTTATCTACAACGTTGAATTGAACATGGCTACCTTTTTTATCGAAGAAGCTCTTAATAATAGATACGAAGTTTTTCAAACCTTGTTCTCCACCTACCGCAGCTGGTGTGAATTTTTGGTTGTACAATGTACCATTCGATGCTTGCGCATGGTCTAATTTTGCAACGGAGTTGGAAGCCGCTGTAGGACCGTTTACGTCGTTACCTTGGCGAGGGGATACACCGTCAGCCAATGGTTCAGTTGCTAAACGTCCATCTGGTAATGCAGCTACGTCTTTACCGAACAATACGTTAGCGGATACTGGGTAAATACCAGCTTGGAATTGACCGCCACGAGGGTTCATGTATTTATCCACTTCATTACAGTAGATTTTACCGCAACGATATGCGAATTGGTCTACCTCTTCAATATCATTACCGAAGGAATCAGTGTTTTTCAAGATATTACGGATAGTTGCATATTTGCTTGGATCAGCTTGTGATTTGCATCCACAGCTTGTACCTGTGCCAGTACCTTGTTTCAAATGAGATTCCAATGTAGCAATGTCGATAGATCCTGTGGAGGATAAGATTTTCTTAACTGCTTCATAGATTTGAGCTTCATCTAATGTAGATTCTGGAATAGATGGAGTGCAAATTGGAGCTGCGCTATCGCTATAACCGAAGTTAGCTTCTAATGCTTCACGCAATTCAGCTAATGTAAAGCGTTTGTCTTCGAAAATATTTTTTTGGATTGCATATAAGGAGTCACCTGCGTCAGCAACACCGAATGCTTGAGGTCCTGTGAAGTTGTAGATCGCGCCGCCTTCTTGGCAAGATTTACCGCGTTTGATACAATCATCAACCATCGCAGACATGAATGGCAATGGAGCGCGTTCCATGTGAGCGTAGTCAACAGCGTTGTCAGCTTTTGCTAAGTGACGAACGAAGTATTCCATTTGTTGTTGGTATGCTGCCAACAATTTATCCATAGTATCTAATTCTTCTAATTCGCCAGTTTTAGGTCCCAATTGTTTGCCATTACAACGTCCGTTGTTAAGAGTAATTTCAAGAACTTTTGCGATATTGAAGAATGCTGCATCATGCCAACCTTCAGTACGATGGCCCGCTTGTGGTTCAACACAACCGATGATACAGTAGTCACGAGCGTCTTTTAATGCTACGCCACGAGATACAAGAGCCAAGATGATTACTTCGTCATTGTAGAATGCTGGAACACCATAGCCTAAACGGGATACTTCACAAGCGCGATATAAGAATTCCATTGGGGCATTTTGATGTACACGTACAGAGAAGGATGGAGCTGGTAAACGAACGTGCGCTACTGCTTCCATACACATGTAAGATACTTCATTTGTTGCATCTTTACCTTCAGAGTCTTGACCGCCTACGCAAAGGTTTTGGAATACTGCATAACCAGCGAATGCTTGTGCAGAGACTTCATCACGAGTTTTATTGATGTCGTTCAATTTAACCCAGATACAATCTACTAATTCTTGTGCTTTTACGCGATCAATTGGATCATCTTTTAAGTATGGATACATGTATTGGTCAAAACGGCCTGGGGAGATGGAGTGACCATTGGACTCAATTTGAACCATGATTTGTAAGAACCAGAAAGATTGACATGCTTCCCAGAAGTTACGAGCACCGAATTCAGGTACGCGATCACAGTTAGCGGCGATTTGTTGTAATTCTGCTTTACGAGTTGGACAAGATGTTTGACTTGCCAATTCACGAGCTTTTTCAGCATAGCGATGTGCGAATCGGATAGCTGCATTGTAGGAAATAATAACTGCGTTGTAGAATTGTTTTTTCTTAATGCTGCTAGGATCATCTTCGTCTAATGCATGTAATGCTGTAATTGTTTCTTCTAATACACCGCGGAAACCTTTTTCTAAGATTTTACCGTAGTCTACATTTACGTGTCCTACACCACCGAAGAAATAGTTACCTACTGTGAATACACCATTAGCGATACAATCTTTTGTATCTGGTTCCATATAGGAATCTGCTAAGGAGTGAGTTGTTTTGCCTTCCCAATATTTGAAAGCTTCATGTAATTCATGTTGTACTTTTTCAGAAATTTCAAATGGATCTGCCATACGTTTATGCATAGTATGGAATTCTTTTTCTACCCAATCATAGGAGAACTCTGGGCAAATTTCTGTGGATCGTGGGTTGATTGTGATTGAACCAACTACCAATTCATTGTCACGGATTGTAATCGGCAACTCGTTAAAGATTTTTTCAACAGCTTTAGCACGGCGGATAATCGTAGGCTGACCTTCGGTTTCCTTATAGGATTCTGTAATTAAGACTGCACGTTCTGATTCGACCTGTGGTACAGCATCAATAATTACTTTTCTCAACTTTTCAATTCGTTCTGTTGGTTTACTAAATCCTCGTTCTAGCATGTGTTAACCTCCTTACAACGTATAAATATAATTCATGCCTCTGTTCCATTCATGCGTAAATAGAATACTGTGCATGCTTCTTAAGAAAATGGTATCACATTTCAGGGTAGAACTGATAAAAATTTACAATCCAAATTTTGTAAAATACAAACCTTTATGTAATTGAAAAGTTAGATTAATTATCATCTCCTATTTCAAAATCTGCATGTAGTATATGTGTTTTCAGTATGCCTTGGTAATATTCAAACCTAACTACGGTAGTAAATACACCTCTTCTTTCTTCTCTATTGCTCTACATTATATTTCTCTTTATACTGAAAGTAATTATACGCAGGAGGTAATTACGATGGCATCAAATACGGCTATATGTCTTTGGGAAACCAATCGTATCGCATCTGGATTTGCTCTTTTAGATCAGTTATTAAAAGACTACCCTATCTCTTTTGTCAAACATTACCGCATATGTCCTGGCAAAGCGTTCTTCATACTCATTGCAGATACAGATGTAGTACAGCAAATTGAACAAATCCTAGGGGATACGAAACAGATTCAATACAAAACAATTACTGGCGTACATCCCGATGTACTTTCAGTATTTCAACAAAAACAAAAAATACCTACTGTCTCACACCTAGGTATCTATGAATGTTCCACAACAGTGGCTGTATTTCATTTAGCTAATCATCTAGCTTGGCATCACCAAGTTCATTTATTAAGTCTACAAATTGGAATTGGTCTCTGTGGCAAAAGCATTCTCACTATCGCTGGTTCCTATAGTGATTTAAAAACCATTGAAATGGAATTATCAGAACGTTATCCTAAAGACATTGTGAGCTTTGCCAATATTTCAGAACCGTCAACAGAATTACTTACCTTATTATAGGAGGTTCTATGGAATCCATTCAGTCTTTACTAAAACAAGCACACACACTTTGGCGACAAGGCAATGAACAAGGTATGATAGACTATTTAGAAAAAGCCATTCACCTGTGTCGGACCCAAAAGAATGACAAAAAACTGATTGAAATATTAAATGAGTATAGTGGGTCTCTACGTAATGTAGGACGCTATGATGATGCCATTACCGCTATTGATGAATCCCTACGTCTCTACGAAAAAAGCGATACTTACACACCACAAACATATGCTACAATTTTAATTAATCTAGGCAATACATATCGTGAAAAGAAATCCTATTACGAAGCGGAAACACATCTGTTGAAAGCAAAGGAAATCTTTCAATCCGTAGGTGATACATCCTATGCTTATATTGGTCTGTTGAACAATTTATCACTTCTCTATCGTGACACAAACAACTACGAAACAGCTCATAAATTGCAATTAGAAGCAGTCCGCCTATTAGAGCCTACAGAATACCAGGTTCCCCTAGCTATTAGCTACAATAATTTATATGAAATCAGCAAACACGTTAAAGGAAAACAAGAGCTTTCTCCTCAGGTCTATCTAGATAAAGCTGCCTACATTTTACGTCGTGAGGTAGGTACAGAACACCCTATGTATGCAGCGGTGTTAAATAATCGAGCCGACTTTGAAATGGAACAACATCACTACGATGTGGCACTAAATTTATATCGAGAGGCTCTTCCCATTGTGAAACATAATTATGGTGTGGAAAGTCAAGCCTATCAATCTGTATTGCACAATCTTGAATATGTAAAAGACCTTATTAAAACGCTGCAACAAGAGGTGCCCTGTCATCGCCAAACTGGCTTAGAGCTAGGCAGAGAACTCGCTCACCAAGTAGCACAAGACATAGAGCTCAATCTACCTGACCTAGCTCCCTATATGTGCTTAGCTTTGGTCGGCACAGGATCAGAATGTTTAGGCTTTGATGATGCCATCTCTGAAGACCACGACTTTACCAAGCGCTGTCAGCTCTTCTTACCAGCTGATATCTATGAAACTAATAAAGAACGCCTTCAGTCCTACTTTAAGAACTATGCCTATGGCACAGTACAAATTGAATGTATATCTGAATTTTACCAGCGCTATACACTTTATCCTGAAGGGCCTCAGTGTGAAAAAGAGTTTCGCCGTGTCCCACAAGACTTGTTGTGCACCGCCACAAATGGTGAAGTCTTCCTAGATAATTTTGGATCTTTTACACATATTCGTCAGCGATTATTGGCCTACTATCCAGAAGATATTCGCCTTCGTAAAATTGCCTATGAATTAAACCAATTGGCTCAATCTGGGCAGTATAACTTACCTCGTATGTTACAACGAGGCGACACAATTGCTGCAAGTTTAGCATTGCATCAATTTGTCCATCATTACATGCTACTCGTGCATCTATTCAACAAATCCTATGCGCCATTCTACAAATGGCTCTATCGCCATAGTTGTACTCTTCCTATCTTAGGAAACACGGTCAAACATGGGATTGTAGAATTACTAGATGCACCTATTACAGATACAAAATCTCACATTGATCGCTTATGTAGTGCTATTATTCAAGAGTTGCAACGCAACGGCTTAAGCACAAGTCCTATTGATTTCTTAACCTATCAAGCTAAAGAAGTCATTCAACGCATTCAAGATCCACTTCTCCGTAAAGAAGATTCTTGGGTAGAATAGGAGTTTTATTATGAAAGACGATTTAATTATTTCTATCATTCAACAAGAATGGCCTCTCTTCACTAGTACGCAAAATGTAGACCATCGCTCACCTTGCCAAGACCAAATGGCTAACTTCATTGTGTCACGCCATGCCTATTGGTCTATGTACTCTACACCGGTTTTACAATCCTATTTGCACGATTTAGAAGTGGCACGCATGAAAGGACATAACTTGGTAACTTTCAAATACGGATATATGATGGAAGCCACTCATCCCGATGAATTTTTAGCCATAAAGGATAAATTGCCATCTATTTCTAACGTAAAATTGTCTTTAGTGACTGCCATTATGGCCTTGTATATGAAGTGGGAATTAGATATCCAATTAGAAATACCTGGCTATGACACACACCATCGTCCCATCCAAGCAAAAGATAATTCCCTGACTCATACATCTGTGGAAACCTATATGACTGGAGAATTACAGTCCTATTCAGAAAACACTTTAGAATGTATATTAGCTCATTTTTTACAGTGTAGTAAAAATAATATAAACCCTGTACAAGAATATCTGAAAGCCCTACAAGCTGGAGCAAAGCGATAAGTACAATAAACACAAAAAAGCCGTCACTATTGTGACGGCTTTTACTATGTATAAAAGACTATCTAATTAGTCAATATGGATACCATGGATTTCTTCAGCTAAACGTTTTAACGCTTCTACTGTACGAACGCCTGGTGTAATTTCAGATAATTTTACGCGAACGAAATGATTTTCTTGTACCGCTTTAATTGTTTGTAATTGAGGGTCAGCTTTAATTTTAGCTACTTTTTCTTGGAAATCATCATCGTTGCGGATGGAGTTACCGTAATCAGGAATGATGATGTAATCAGGATTTTGTTGAACTACAGTTTCCCAAGAACCTTTCGCCCAAGTTTTATCTACCCCTAAACCACTCATTACGTTATCAGCACCGATTAAACGCAATACGTTAGTTGTGTAACCTTCGAATACTGTGAAAGGTTGTCCATCTTGGGAGTCATATACGAATACACGTTTATGTGGAAGGTCTTTCAATTTAGCTTGTACTTTTTCTAGCAAGGCACGTTGACCTTTTACCCATTCTTCTGCTTTTGCTTTCACGCCGAAGATTTCACCTAACTTAATCATATCTTTGAAATTAGTTTCTAAGTCAGCTTGTGTAGATAAAGCAGACTCTGGAATCCAAATGTTTACTTTTTGAGCAATCATTTTATCTGCAGGGATACCTTCTTTACTGAAAGAATCTTCCCATCCTGTAGCGAAGTCAGGTTTTACAGACATAAACACTTCATAAGAAGGCCATTTTTCAGCTAATACTTTTACTTTGCCATAGGCTTCTTGTAATGGTGGATAGATTTCTTCTTCTTGGAAAGCTGTACCTGCCATTTTATCTTCCAAGCCTAATTGTAACATCATTTCTGTTGTAAATTGAGACATGGATACGGCATGTTTTGGAGATTCTTTCACAGCAAACTCAGTTTGTTTGCCTTCAAATGTTTGATTCCAAGTCACTTCTGTGCCAGTTTTCGCTTGTTCTTTTTCAGAACTACAGCCTGCTACTGCCAAAGCACCACATACTAAAGCTGTTAATACAAAGCCTTTAGATTGTTTCCAATTACTTAACATAATCTTCCCTTTCTTACCTTAGTTAGTAATACAAATGATACACGCCCTCTTCCATAGACACATGGAAAGGCACTTCAAAAATAGGCTCCAGCAACTCTGGGGTTAACACCTCTTGTGGGGCTCCCGTTTTTAATACTTTGCCATCTTTCATCAATACGATGTGATCACAATAGCACGCCGCTAGATTTAGGTCATGGAGAACCACAATACTTGTACCCGAAAAGTTTTGCAATTCTTTCATGAGCGCTACCTTGTATTTCATGTCTAGATGATTTGTTGGTTCATCTAACAACAATACCTCTGTTTGTTGTGTCAATGCTTTTGCAATGAACACACGTTGCCGTTCACCTCCCGACAAATGTCCCATTTCCTCTTCTGCCAAATGGGATACCCCTACTTGATCCATATAGGACTGGGCAATAGCAACATCTTCCGCTGTATAATTTCCAAAATGACTTTTATAAGGATATCGTCCCATAAGTACAATATCTTTCACTAAAAAATCATCAATCATAGCATCATGCATTTGTGCCAACACAGCCACCTTCCGTGAAAAGGTGGGGCCATCAATAGTTTGTAAAGGCACACCATCCAGTGTAATCGCATCAGTGGGATGCAATTGGCTCAAATGTCCAAGAAGTGTCGATTTACCACAACCATTAGGTCCAATGATAGCCGTCATTTTATGTTTAGGAAAGCTGAGCTTCACATCATCTAAAATTTGTCGTTTTCCATAGGAAAAGGACAAAGAATTTACCTCGTACATAGTCCCTCCTATTGTCTAACCTTGATGACGGTATCTCGTCATAATAATCCAAATAAATAGCGGTGCCCCTAGTAAGGATGTCAATACGCCGATAGGAATTTCTTCGGGGCTATACATAGCTCGTGAAAGTACATCCGCCCAGATCATCACAATACTACCAATGAGTGGCGCAAAAATCAGTAATCGTCCATGTTTAGGGCCCCCAACCATGCGTGCCAAGTGCGGAATAATAAGGCCCATAAAGCCTACTACACCTACTTTTGCTACTAAGGTAGCGATAGCCACAGAGGATACGATGACCATAGATAATTGCAAGGATTTCACAGATAAGCCCATTTGCTTCGCTTCTTGTTGCCCTAATAAGAGGACGTCAAAATCCTGTTTATACATGTACATATAGAACATCAACAAACCAATGATAATGGCTGTTAATGGTAAATCTCTCCACTGAATGCCTGCAAAACTACCGAGCAACCAGAACATAGCACTTCGTACTTGTGCTTCGTGCTTCGCTCCATAAATAATCATCATCGTAATGGATGAGAAAATACCTGTCATACCCATACCAATTAAAATTAATTTTACTGGACTTTGGCTACGTCCCACACAGATTAACACCAACAAGATGGAAATACCTGCTCCTAAAGCCGCAAAGAATGGCACATTATAGGATGCCAAGAATGGTAATCCTCCCATAATGATAGCAAAGACCGCTCCTGTACTAGCACCTGACGAGACACCTAATACATAAGGATCGGCTAGTGCATTGCGTGTTACTGTTTGCATCAGAACCCCTACTAAAGATAATCCAATCCCTGTCAGTACGGAATACAACAACCGTGGCAAACGAATATCTTGCACAATGGTGCTCAACATTTTCATCTCATCTGTTGGCACTGGACTGGTAAATGCCTGGTACATATCCCACACCGGTATGAAAGAAGCCCCAAATTGAGGGGCTACTACGAGTGAAATCACCAGTAAGATCAATAATCCTACGATTTTTAATTTCATGTTATACGCCCTTTAACTATACCCAATATACGCTTAGGAGTTTCCCTCACGAAATTCGTGCCTCCTACAGTAAAAAAAGAGCAACCTATGATGGGCGCTCTTTTGTCTATCTATAGTATACTATAATTTTCGATATAGTGTAAAGGTGTTTACTTGATTTTTAACACGTCACAATTCCCATGACATATTACTGTAACATATAATTTCAGTCACATATTATTTCAACAGACCTTTCCCTAACAATATGTGTCGTATGGTCATGATTGGATGTATCCATAACATACGAGGACCACTATATCGCATAACTTCTTTAATTCGTTCTCGATAGGTCGGTGCGTAACAGTGTGTTTTGCACATGGCACAAAATGTTTTTTCTTCCATATGTGGGCATCGCTCTACCCTTGCTTCTGCATAATGCATCAATTCTGCACAACTTTCACAGAGGTCACCAGACTTACGTCGGTGCTGTCCTTTGCAGTAGATTTCTATCATCTTGCGCACCGTTTTTAATTCTTTTAATCGCTTATTTTCGATAGCCTGCTGTTTCTCACGTTCTTTCATCACTAACTCCTCACTATTTAATGCTCAGTATGTCTACAACTATCTATGCCGCACATTTTTGTATGTTTATTCTATCACAGCCATTAACATAGACTCAATGTTTTCTATCACATGCAAAAATCCGCTATCCATAATTTTACTAGGCTCAACTTGTATTTTTTTCATTAGCTTTTATGAAAGTAAAAAGAGGAAAGTGAGTACCTATACTCAACCTTCCTCTATCATATAATCCCTATCTAATATGCCGTATGGAATGTTGCACTCACTATTCCTCTATAGTATAAAGGATATTTATAGTCCCCCTAAAATTTACAGTGTAATCGGCAAGAATGTCATGAACATTGCTATAAATATTGCTGGTAGCAAGTTAGCCACACGAATCTTGTTGGGCCACAATACATTAATTCCCACACAGAAAATTAAGATGGAGCCCACATAGGATAAATTATCAATCGCCTCTGGAGTCATAAGCGGTGCCGCTAAATGAGCTAAACCCGTAATCATCCCTTGGGTAATCCCCACTGGTAAAAAGGAGAATAAAGCCCCTTTTCCCATGGAAGATGCCATGACCATTACGATAATGCCGTCTAGAATACTTTTAACAACCATCGTACTATAATCGCCAGTCAAACCATCTTGAATAGAACCGATGACCCCCATAGCTCCTACGGTAAATGTCATGGATGCCGTAATAAAAGCATTGGTAAACTGTGGGTCCCGACTGTTACCTGTTTTCAACTTCAACCATTCTCCAATGGCTGTAATACGACGATCAAAATCAATCAATTCCCCTATAATCGCCCCTAGTACCATAGAGATAATCATCATCATAGGTCCTGTTGTATGCAAACTGTCGCTAACAATAACCAGCATATATTGCATAGTACCACTCATGCCTAATAGAAGGATAATGATGCCACACACCACCATGAGTGTTTCTTTCAAATTTTCTTTCATGCGATGTCGAATAAAAAGACCTAATAGGCTACCACAAATAATCAACACCACATTAAGGATGGTTCCCATACCATGCATTGGTTGTTCCTCATCTTTCTAAAAAATCACTACACTATCATCCCCATCCACTTCGTGCACACGAACTTGCACCGTTTCCAAGTGAGATGTAGGAATATTTTTGCCTACATAATCAGCTCGTATAGGTAGTTCCCGATGGCCTCGATCCACTAATACAGCTAATTGGATGGCACTCGGTCTACCTGCATCCATAAGGGCATTCAATGCAGATCGAATCGTACGACCTGTAAATAATACATCATCTACAAGAATCACAATTTTACCCGTCGTATCCATCGTAAACGGAGGCCCTTCCTTCGGTTGATTGCTCCGATCATCTCGATACAAGGAGACATCCATTGTTGCCACATCTACTTGAATCCCTTCAATGGCTTCAATTTGAGCTTGTAATCGTTTTGCTATATATACACCACGGCGCTCAATGCCAATAATTAAAGCATTGGATAATCCTTTATTACGCTCTAAAATTTCGTGCCCGATACGACGAATGGCTCGCATCATACCAGCTTCATCAATTAAGATACGTTCTTCCATAGTATCACTCCTTATCGATTATGCTCTTTCGCATACTCAATACATGCCAAAAAATCGTCCGGCAATGGCGCTTCAAAGTGTAACACTTCCCCTGTGATAGGATGTTTCACAGATAATGTTTTAGAATGTAAGGCCTGCCCTACAATAGGAAAATCCATTTTACGGAATCCATAGAACGGATCATTCACCACAGGATGTCCAATATACGCTAAATGTACACGAATTTGGTGAGTTCTTCCCGTTTCTAGTTGGCATTCTATTAATGTGTGCTTGCCATATCGTTCTAGTACACGGAAATGGGTCACTGCGTCTTTACTATTTTCAAAGACCACCGCCATTTTCATACGATCTTTAGGGTGGCGCCCAATAGGGGCCTTGATAGTCCCTTTTTCTTCTGCAATATTGCCTTGTACTAATGCATAATAGGTTCTTGTAGCACTATGTTCTTTCACTTGCTCTGCTAAGCCCAAATGGGATTCATCATGTTTGGCTGCCATCATCACACCGGATGTATCCTTGTCTAATCGATGCACAATGCCAGGGCGAATTTCTCCATTGATGCCAGATAAATCTTTACAATGGTATAGCAAAGCATTCACCAGTGTCCCTGAATGATTGCCTACCGCTGGATGTACCACCATACCACGAGCTTTATTAATGACAATCATATGCGAATCTTCAAATAGAATATCCAGTGGAATGTTCTCTGGTTCTACTTCTACTTCGTGCACTTCAGGAATAGTAACGCTAATTTCACTATCCTTTGAAAGTTTCAAGTTCGATTTTCCTGTTTTACCATTCACTTGTACATTGCCCTCTTTCACTAAGGATTGCACATAGCTACGTGACTGACCAAGCTCTCTCGTGAGGTACACATCTAATCGTGTACCCTCATCTTGAGCCTCTACTATATATTGTTTTGTTTCCATTATTTACCTCACTGTTTCTGGCTTTCATAGGACCAAAAATATAGAATCAACAAAGGTACACCAATGCAAATACCAATATCCGCAATATTAAAGATAGGCCACACTCGGAAATCAAAGAAATCCACTACACCACCTAAGTACAAACGATCCCAGGCATTGCCCAAAGCACCACCCAAGAGCGTGCCTGTCCCAATTCGTGCATATAACGGTGCCATAGCTAATTTCTTACGACCTACGTACATAGCGCCTAACAAAAGCACCACTACCAACAACAATATCCATCGTTGGTGCATCAACATACCAAAGGCTGCTCCATGATTCACAATATAGGTCCAATGAAAAATATCAGGTACAACTGGCACAGATTCACCTAACCGAAAGTGGCTACGTACATACCATTTTGCTACTTGATCCAATAGGAAGGTCAAGATACTTATGATATAGATCATCGTTTACGTCCTCCACGGTCAGCCCATTGTTGTAATAAAGCACCTAAGTCCTGTTCTTTTTCTTGCCCTTTTCCACGATTGTTTTTGTTTCTATCTCGCTTAGGATTACCTGAGCCACTTCTTACATCCTTAGCGTTGTTAGAGTTTCGACCCTGTTGTCTTTCGCCTTTTGGTTGTTGACCATCCTTACGTGGTGTATCTCGACGGGGATTTCCATCGCCATTGCGTCTATGACCTTGACGGTTTGGATCTTTTGGTTTTTCTCGTTTCATGGATAAACCAATGCGGTTCCGTTTTGCATCGACAGAAATAATCTCTACTTCGATAATATCTCCTACTGCTAATACATCAGATGGATGTTCATGATAGGCACAAAACTCGCTTTTATGCAGCAGTCCATTGATTTTCACACCAAAGTCTACAAAGGCACCAAAGTCCACCACATTATGGACGGTTCCTTTTACCACGGTACCGACTTGAATATCTTCCAAACTCATAATTTGTTTCCGAGTCATCGGTGCTGGTAAATCTTCCCGTGGGTCACGACCTGGTTTTTGCAAGGCTTCTACAATATCTCGCACCGTCGGTACACCTGCATCTAGCTGTTTCGCCAACTCTTCCACATTCACCGTTTGCAGTTTCGCTTTGGCCGTTTCCAGTGTCGCTTTATTACGTAAATCGTCTAAGGACATCCCCAACTGTGTTAGCACTCCTTGGGCAATCTCATAAGACTCTGGATGAACTGGCGTCGCATCTAAAGGGTTCTCCCCTTTACCGATGCGCAAGAAACCGGCACATTGTGTAAAGGCCGCAGGACCTAAACGTGCTACTTTCAATAATTGCTTACGACTAGTAAAAGCACCATGTTCCTTGCGGTAAGCAATAATATTATTCGCCACGGTGCTAGAAATACCAGACACATGCTTCAATATCGCTGGAGACGCTGTATTGAGCTCTACCCCTACATGGTTAACTACAGTTTCTACCACTTGATCTAAGGTGGCGCCCAATTGTTTTTGATTCACATCATGTTGGTATTGACCGACACCAATTGATTTTGGATCAATCTTCACAGATTCCGCCAATGGGTCTTGTACACGGCGTGCAATCGACACAGCGCCACGAATCGATACATCTAAATCTGGCAGTTCTTCAATGGCCAACTTAGAAGCGGAGTATACGGAGGCACCTGCTTCATTAGTGATAATATAATGACAATCTAAGCCTTCTTCAGCAATCATGGCAGATGTAAATTGCTCTGTTTCATAAGAAGCAGTACCATTGCCGATAGAAATCAAAGTAACACCATATTGACGGATTTTCTTAGCCAATTCTTGTTTGGCACGCTCTGCTTGTTTATCACTCATCGTAAGATAGTAAGCCCCATAATCTAGGACATTACCTTCCCTGTCAATGATGGCCATTTTACAACCTGTACGATATCCTGGGTCTAAGCCCATAATAACATGTCCAGATAAAGGTGCTTGGAGCAATAAATTACGCAAGTTCGTACCAAATACTTTGATGGCCTGCTCTTCTGCTTGCTCTGTCATTGCATTTCGTGTTTCACGCTCTAACGAGGGATATAATAATCGTTTATATCCATCAGCAATAGCCTCAGCAATATACGAATGCTCTACCCTTACAGTACCTTGTACAGTATCTACCATATATTGGATAAACGTTTCATCCGGTACCACAAAGCTAACTTTTAAAGCTCCCAAGCTTTCCCCACGATTCATCGCTAATACACGATGGGATGGGACTTGGCGAATAGGTTCTTTGTATTCTTCATTGTACTGTAAGAATCCTTGGTTTACTTCTTCTTCGCCTACTAGCTCCGTTTTCATATGACCAGTTTCCCACATGGCTTTACGCAAATATTGGCGAATATCTGCTCGTTCACTCGCTTCTTCTGCTACAATATCCATCGCCCCTTGTAAGGCATCTTCCACAGTAGGCACTTCTTCATTAAGGTACTCTGCTCCCATTTGGCGTAACTCTTCTTCTGTAGCCGTTGTAAACAATTCCTGTGCCAACGGTTCCAAACCACGGTCTCTGGCCATAGACGCACGAGTTCGTTTTTTCGGACGGAACGGCAAATACAAGTCCTCTAACTCCTGTAATTTCATAGCCTTCGTAATGGCTAGGGACAATTCTTCCGTCAATTTTCCCTGTTCTTCGATAGATTTTGTTACTTCTTCTTTACGTTGTAACAAATTGCGTAAATATTTCATCCGCTCTTCGATGTCACGCAATTGTTCATCTTTTAACTCACCAGTCACTTCTTTTCGATACCGTGCAATAAATGGTACTGTATTGCCCTCATCTAATAAAGTAATGGCTGCTTCTACTTGATGTGGCTTTACCCCTAACTCTTGGGCTATCACTACATGTATTTCCATTCTATTTCCGCCTTTCATAGGTTACAAAATCATAGGACAAGTCCTCTTGCCCTGCGCCGGGTATACGCTCTATCTCCATCCATTCTGGCTTGGTATGCTCAGTAAATGTCACATCCCCTGTGAAAGCTCGGTGTAACTCCGTCACATACAAACGATCTGCATAAGGTGCCATGCTTGCATACACCTGGGCGCCACCAATGCAATACGCTAACTCTAGGTCTTGCGCCGCTTGTGCCGCTTCCTCTGGACTATGGAATACTTTCACTCCTTCATAGGGTGGTATGTAATCCAATTGTGATGTAATGACCCAATGTTCACGATTAGGTAACAAAAACGGCAAAGACTCCAATGTCTTCCGTCCCATGATGATGACATGCCCAGTAGTGCGCTGTTTAAAATATGCTAAATCTTCTGGAATGCGCCAAATCAGTTGATTATCCTTGCCTATAACGCCATTCTCAGCCACTGCTACAATCATTGCTAACATAGATAACTCCTTATACAGCTACTGTCATAGATAGTTTCCCTAAATGCTCATAGCCTTCTAGAGTTATATCTTCTGGCGTAAAATCATAGAAATTTTTGATCTCTGGGTTTAATCGTAACACCGGAGCCTCTAAGGCTTCATGTTTACGTTCTAATTGAGTACGTAAAGCTTCTACATGGTTCTCATAAATATGAGCATTATTGATGACATGCGTGAATTGTCCTGCCTGCAATCCAGATACTTGGGCAATCATATGAACCAACGCTGCATACTGTGCTGTATTAAAAGGCACTCCTAATCCCATATCCCCACTGCGCTGGATAAGCATACAATTTAAACGACCATCGGTGACATCCCATAATGTTTCATAGGCACATGGTTGCAACGCCATATCTGGCAAGTCCTCAATATTCCACAAGGTCACAATCATACGACGGCTTTGAGGGTCCTTTTGTAGCATATCCAATAAATTATCTAACTGTTTATATTTGGCAATTTGGTATCCATAAGCCTTACCAATCGTACCATCTTCACGCATCCATTCATCCCAAACTTTTACATTCATGGCCTGCAACTGACGTACATCATTAGATTGCAATTGCCAAATCCAAAGCAATTCTTTAATGGCCGTTTTGAAAGCCACAAATTTCGTGGTTAAAATAGGAAATTCTTCTGCTAAATTGAATTGCATCACTTGATGCGGTAATTTATAGGTCGCAATGCCTGTACGATTGTTGGCATAATACCCATGATCTAATATATTCTCTATAATCTGTAAATATTGCGTATCTGCTAAACTCATCTATGCCTCCTTGTATACGAAACTACGCTAAATGGTATCAGCATATATTTTGTATATCTGTATATATATCTGTATTTGTATCAATATCTGTGTCTAAATGTATTTGTATATCTACATTTAGATAAATATCAAGTTGTCCCTCTATCGCTATATGTTGCCCTTAAAATCGGCAATAACCTTCAAAAATTCATTGCCATATTTGCGCAGCTTCATATCTCCTACGCCTTTCACATTCGCCATATCTCCTAAGGTCAATGGTTCTTTTGCTACCATATCCAATAAGGTAGCATCTGAAAAAATCATGAACGGTTTTACCCCTTCTATTTTTGAAAGTTCCAAACGGTGCACACGCAGAGCCTCAAATAAGGAGTTATTCTTAGTGGCTTTTGCTAGCCCTGAAGCATTTGATTTAGAACGGCCCTGCATAGGACGATGTTCCCCTACCTCAATAAGCACATCTTTCACAGTGACCCGTCCCGCTAATACTTCATGACCTTGTTCCGTAACGGATAAAATAGGATATTGCCCTCCCGAAGACGTCACATACCCCATCGCCATTAAGCGCTTAATAAAGCCTTTTACATCTTTATCTGCCCAACGATTTAATTTGCCAAATACGGATAATCGGTGTAAGCGAAACTTCTCAATACGCTCCGTCCGATTCCCACATAGGATATCCGCAATCATGGTCACACCATATCGTTCTTCTGTATTCCAAATCGTATGCAATACTGCGCTCGCCTCGGCTGTTACATCCACTGCCACTCGTGGTTCATCACAAGTACTACAATGATGACATTGATCCCAAGGCACTTGTTCACCAAAATAAGACAACATAAATTTACGTAGGCACATAGGTGTATGACAATAATCGATCATGGCTTGTAGCATATTCCGCTCAATCCGTTGTCGTTCTGGTGGCAAGTCACTTTGACTTAGAATATATTGATGTACTGCCACATCTTGCCCATTGTAGAGCAAAATACAATCTGCCGGTGCTCCATCTCGTCCAGCACGGCCTGCCTCTTGGTAATAACTTTCCATATTTCGTGGCATTTGGTAATGGATTACATAGCGCACATTACTTTTATCGATACCCATCCCAAATGCATTAGTAGCTACCATAACTTGTACTTCATCAAAGGCGTAACGATTCTGTTGGTACTTACGCTCTTCATCAGATAAACCACCATGGTAGTAACCTACTTTCACACCGTACCGTAAAAGCTCACGATATACCTTTTCCACATTCGCCCTAGTGGCACAATAGACAATCCCCACATCATTTGGGTTGTGTAGCACATAATCTCGTACATATTCCATACGCTTACTTTCGTGGATCACAGAAAACGCCAAGTTAGGACGATCAAATCCTGTAATATGCACACGAGCATTCTCCAATCCTAAGAGTTGTTTTATATCACGTTCTACTTCTTCCGTAGCACTGGCTGTGAAAGCCCCTACCACAGGTCTATGGGGCAAGCTCTTAATAAAAGGTCCTATGGCCGTGAAAGAAGGCCTAAAATCATGCCCCCATTGTGAAACACAATGGGCTTCATCAATGATGACTTGGCTAATCGGTAGTCCTCTTAGAAACTCACAAAACCCTTCAGATGCTAATTTTTCTGGCGCCAAGTATAATAATTTAATGCGCCCTTCCCGTAAATAGTACAAAATTTTATTCTGCTCTTCTCGACTGAGGGTGCTATTCATATACGCCGCTGGCATACCTTGCTCTTTCAAGGTATCCACCTGATCTTGCATCAAGGAAATCAATGGAGAAAATACAATGGTAATGCCCGCCTTTAGCATCGCAGGAATTTGAAAGCAAATCGATTTACCGGCCCCAGTAGGCATAATCCCTAGCACATCTTGGTTCTCTAACAAAGCTGCAACAGGTACCTCTTGAGCGGGGCGAAAACTGGAATATCCATAAAAATGTTGCAATGCTCGTAGGGCTCTAGCATCCATATGTCTTTCCTCCTCTCTAACAGTATATTCATCGAATCGTATCTATTTATTATACCATTTTTATGGGTTAGTATAAACTGTTTGAACTAGAACTATCCTTTCTTTCCCTCAGTCATTTGCCATGATAGTCCACTTCTACTAAATGCCATTCCATACTAATTATTTACCTTATATAGGAGTACTTCCGATTCATAGATATTTCGTTTACATATTTCTTTATTCTACCATCATCACCATCAGATAGTTAGGATAAACATACTGTTACCGCACTCACTTACACTACTGTTACGACGCTATTATACTCTTCACTTGATGTAATGGCCCACGGCGTAAACCTATCTACCTAAATTACTATTACCATGCCATTACGCTCTTTATACAATACGTATTGATACATAGTCCAATACGTTTACAAAAAAATGTTGGCACCACTCTCAACGGAGTAGCCCCAACATTTCGTTTACTATGTATATGTAATTATAAAATATGCATTTGTTCTGATGCATCGAACTCCGCTTGGATTTCTTTACTTGGCTCATGGTCTAATAAGCTAACTACAAAGATAGCAATCGTAGACAAGATGAAGCCTGGTACAATTTCATACAAGCCAAACCAACCAAATTGTTTCCATACAAGAACGGTGATACCACCCACTAAGATGCCTGCGATACAACCTTTCAGAGTCATACGTTTCCAAATCAAAGAGATTAAGATAGCAGGGCCGAATGCAGCGCCGAACCCAGCCCATGCATAGGCAACCATCGTCAAGATGTAGCTTTGTGGATTCACCGCCATCACGATGGCAATAGCAGATACGATCAACACCGTTGCACGGCTGACCATAACCAATTCACGGTCCCCTGCATCACGAGCAAACACATTGCGATACAAGTCTTGTGACACAGAAGAGGCTGTTACCAATAATTGTGCAGAGGCTGTACTCATGATAGCTGCCAATACAGCAGACCAAATTAAGCCTGCCACAAATGGGTTAAATAAATGCTCGCTCATCACAAGGAATACTGTTTCTGCATCAGCATCTACTAGAGGTGTTGTTAAATATACTTTACCAACAAGACCTACTGCCACTGCAGCCAACAAGGAAATAACCACCCAAATCATGGCAATATTCGTAGCTTTTTTCAATTCTTTCGCGTCGGAAATCGCCATGAAACGCACTAAGATATGAGGTTGACCAAAGTAACCAAGCCCCCATCCTAGGCTAGAAATGATACCCACCACTAAAGTGAACGTATCTTGTTCCGGTCCCCAAATGGACAATCCTGCTGGGAACTCCGTAGCAATTAAGTTTGCTGTTTCTACAGGACCCCCTAAATACATGGCTGCCGTTACAGGTACTAGCAAGATGGCAAAGAACATCATCATCCCTTGGATACAGTCTGTCCAACTTACAGCTAGGAAACCACCTAAGAAGGTATAGAAAATAACTACCCCCGCTGTAATAAAGAGGGATGTCATGTAATCTAAGCCGAAGATAGTATTAAATAATTTACCACCTGCCACGAATCCAGAAGATGTGTAAATTAAAAAGAAAATAACGATGAAGATAGCAGACACTACCGGCACAATTCTTGATGTATCATGAAAACGGTTTTTCAAATAATCCGGTATAGTTAAACTATTATTCGCTACCTCTGTGTAGTTGCGTAATCGTTTCGATACGAACACCCAGTTCAGCCACGTTCCTAAGGCCAAACCAATGGCAATCCATAACGCCGATATCCCTGTTGAGTAGGCAAATCCAGGTAAACCCATCAACATCCATCCGCTCATGTCAGAGGCTTCCGCACTCATGGACGTGATCCAGGGGCCTAGCTGGCGACCTCCTAAAATATAGTCGTCTAAGCTATTAGACTTGCGGTAATAATATACCCCGATGTACATCATGAGGCCTAAATACAATGCAAATGCCCCAATCACTTCAAAATTGTTGTACACCCTACTCCTCCTTTCCTAATCCTTTCACCTTTACTTAAAATTCTATAGAATGCATTCAGCATTAATCTTTTCTATTATATCATAGATTATATATATCGTCTTTCACGGATTTTATGCAAAAAATAAACGCTTTGTATAAAACAAAGCGAGTGCTATCATTGATCTATGTAAATAGACAATGAAAATACCTAACGCATGAGGACTACCACTCCTCAACACGTTAGGTATCATCTTTTTTCATTCCTCAGATGAGCCTAACGCCGAACGCACGTTGATGGCTCTCCTTTTCTTAACTATATTATATCACAACCTACTACCTAGTCAATTTATATTTCATGTATTATTTTATATTGCATATTGCAATACAACGGTTTATAATTTAATTAATATAGTACACAGAAAGGAGCCCAACATGAAATCTGCTAGTGTTAATGTCCGAATTAATGAAAATATAAAACAACATGCTGAATCTATTTTAGAAGACCTTGGACTAAGTCGCGCTGTCGCTATTGATTTATTTTATCGACAAATTATCCTACATAAAGGACTACCTTTTGATCTAAAGTTAAATACACCACCTCTTAGTACATCTGACTTTAGCCCTTCAGAATTAGAAGATATTTTATCTCGTGGAGTCGAAGAAACAAACAACGGTCATGGACGTTCTGCTAAAGAATTTTTCGCTACTTTATTGGGAGAATAATTATGGAAACCTATGATATACGACTTTCATCATTTGCAGAATACAATTTATTAAATATCTATTGCTATATAGCTGAATCTTTCTCCGTAGAAACAGCTAAGTACACTTCGCATAAAATACATAAAGCTATAGAGAGTTTATCATATCTACCGCATCGATATCGTATTCTAAATGTATCTAAGCCCACTAAAAATGTATATCATATTTATTCTTTCGAGAAATATGATATTTATTATAGTATCAACGAAATTCATCATACGATTACTATTCTTGCCGTATTAAACCAACGTCAGGCTCCTAATTATAGTTTATTCTTGCAGGAACTTCCCGCAGTATACGGAAAATACATATAGGTTTTATACAAAAAGGACCCCGCAGGGTCCTTTTTTATTTTCACATATTCTTATCGTTTGATGTTATAAAACACATCGCTACCACGGTATTGAGCCGTTTCTGCCAACATATCTTCAATACGAAGTAATTGGTTGTATTTCGCTACGCGTTCGGAACGAGCTGGAGCACCAGTTTTGATTTGTCCAGCGTTTACTGCTACAGCGATATCAGCAATTGTGGAATCTTCTGTTTCACCAGAACGGTGAGAAATTACAGCTGTATAGCCTGCACGTTTTGCCATTTCAATAGCATCAAATGTTTCTGTCAACGTACCGATTTGGTTCACTTTGATCAAGATTGCATTCGCTGTATCTTCTTTGATACCACGAGACAAGCGTTCTGTGTTCGTTACGAATAAATCGTCACCTACTAATTGAACAGTTTTGCCAAGGCGCTCCGTCAATAGTTTCCAGCCTTCCCAATCTTCTTCTGCCAAGCCATCTTCGATGGAGTAAATTGGATATTTTTCACAAAGTTCTGCATAGTATTCTACCATCTCAGCAGCTGTTTTTACTTTGCCTTCACCAGCTAAGTGATACTTGCCATCTTTGTAGAACTCAGAAGATGCTGCATCAATAGCAAATACAATATCTTTACCCACTACAAGACCTGCTTTTTCAATAGCTTCTGTAATCACTTGTAATGCTTCTTCATTGGAACCTAAGTTCGGAGCAAAGCCCCCTTCATCACCTACACCTGTGGCCAAGCCTTTTGCTTTCAATACACCTTTCAATGTATGGTATACTTCTGCACAATAACGCAATGCTTCCATAAAGCTAGATGCACCAATTGGCATAATCATGAACTCTTGGATATCCACGTTATTATCTGCATGAGCTCCACCATTTAAAATATTCATCATTGGTACTGGCAATTCTTTTGCATTCGTGCCACCAAGGTATTGGAATAATGGTAAATCATAGGATTCAGCCGCTGCACGAGCTACTGCCATGGATACACCTAAAATTGCATTGGCCCCTAATTTTGCTTTATTTGGCGTACCATCTAACTCGATCATCACTCCATCGATAGCCACTTGCTCAGATGCATCAAACCCTAAAATAGCAGGTCCAATGATGTCATTTACGTTTGCTACCGCTTGTAATACACCTTTACCTAAGTAACGAGGAGACCCGCTATCGCGCAATTCCACCGCTTCAAATTGACCAGTGGACGCTCCAGATGGAACCGCTACACGACCAATCGTACCGTCTTCTAAATATACTTCTACTTCTACTGTTGGATTGCCACGAGAATCCATAATCTCTCTTGCGTATACATCAGTAATTACTGCCATTGTTACTTCTCCTTATTGTACTAACAAACTTTCACCACTCATAGCTTCAGGCTGCTTAATACCGCCTAAAGCCAGAATAGTTGGTGCTAAATCACATAGCCGACCTGGTCGCAAGGTGACACCCTCTGGGGCTCCCACTAAAATGAGTGGTACCGGATTCGTCGTATGCGCCGTGTGCGGAATTTCTGTGGTATGGTCCACCATGACCTCAGAATTTCCATGGTCCGCTGTAATTAATAATTGACCATTCCTATCTTGAATGGCTTTCACAATCTCTGAAAGCCCCGCATCTACTGCTAAAATAGCTCGTTTTGCTGCTTCAAAATCACCCGTATGGCCTACCATATCTGGGTTCGCATAGTTCAAAATAATCATATCATACTCGCCACTGCGAATGGCGGATACTACCTTTTCTGTTACCTCTGGAGCACTCATCTCTGGTTGCAAATCATAGGTAGCCACCTTAGGAGATGGCACTAAGATTCGATCTTCCCCAGGGAATACATCTTCCTTACCACCATTGAAGAAATATGTCACATGAGCATATTTCTCTGTTTCCGCAATGCGCAGTTGACGATAGCCACCCTTAGCTAGCACTTCTCCTAGGGTATCTGTTAGCAGTTCTTTATCATACACCACAGGCACTGGTAAGTCCGCTTCATACCGAGTCAAACTCGCCACATAGGAACCTTGCAATACATGTTTTCGTTCAAATCCACTGAAATCAGGATCTACCACAGCACGCACTAATTGACGAGCCCGATCAGGACGGAAGTTAAAGAACAAGATCGCATCTCCATCCTGCATACCTGTATACCCTTCCACCACAGATGGAATGACAAATTCATCTGTCGTTTCATCAGCATAACTGTGTTCTACCGCTTCATGAGCACAACCTACTTCTGTGCCACTACCACATACCATGGCATTATACGCCAGTTGCACTCGTTCCCATCGTTGATCACGGTCCATACCATAATAACGACCACCTATTGTCGCAATCGATCCTAAGCCCAATTCTTTGCAATAGTGAGCAATATCATCAATATAGGCCAACGCACTTTGTGGAGGTACATCACGACCATCCAAGAAGGCATGGATATAGACTTTTCCTACACCGGCCTCTTTAGCGCCACGAAGTATTGCCTTCAAGTGATCAATATGCGAGTGGACACCGCCATCCGACAACAAGCCCACTAGATGCAAGGCTTGTTTAGCCCCTTCTTCATAGGCTTTCACCAAGGTAGGACGAGTGAATAAGGTTCCTTCCTCTGCCTCTTTCGTGATGCGCGTCAATTCTTGGTACACAATACGTCCGGCACCAATATTCAAATGCCCCACTTCAGAGTTTCCCATCTGTCCATCTGGCAAGCCTACGGCCATACCAGATGCATCCAATAGAGTGTGAGGGCACTTATCCCATAATTCTAAAAATGTTCGGGGGTTCGCTTGTACCACCGCATTGGTTGGGTCTTGACCATCCCCAATACCGAATCCATCAAGGATTGTTAGCATCACTGGTCCTTTTAATTTTGCCATACGCTACCTCAAACCTATGTTAACAGGCATTAATAATTCCCGTAAAAGTCTCTGCTTCCAAGGAAGCACCGCCCACCAAAGCACCATCTACATGGGCTTGGGCTAAAATATCTTTCGCATTCTCCGGTTTTACACTGCCACCATATAGAATGCGTACTTGTTCTGCAATGTCCGGCGTATACATAGCGGCAATTTTCTCACGAATGCTTTGGCATACTTCCCCAGCTTGTTCCGCTGTGGCTGTACGACCTGTGCCAATGGCCCAAATCGGTTCGTAGGCAATCACCACTTCTGTCATTTCTTCTGCAGGCACTCCATGCAATCCCATTTCTAATTGGGAATGAATGAATGCCACCGTTTCCCCACTTTCACGTTGGTTTAAGCTTTCACCTACACAAAGGATAGGGCTCATGCCATGTTGTAAAACAATGCGTACACGCTTATTCACACAACGATCTGCTTCTTTAAAGATAGAACGTCGTTCAGAGTGCCCCACAATTACGTAGGACACGCCTAAGTCCGTCAACATCGAAGGAGATACTTCCCCTGTATAGGCACCAGATTCTTCGTGGAACACATTTTGCGCCCCTACACGAACCTTGGTGTCTTCCGCTAAATCAGCTACAGTGCTAATGGCTGTAAACGGAGGGCATACCACCACTTCACAACTAGCATCTGCCACTAATGTTTTCAATTGTTCTACGAATACTGTGGCTTCCGTATTCGTCATATGCATTTTCCAGTTCCCAGCAATGATCGGTTGTCGCATGATAACCTCCTATGCCTCTTGTAAGGCTGCAATACCTGGTAATACTTTGCCTTCTAAGTACTCTAAGGAGGCGCCGCCACCAGTGGAAATATGAGAAATTTTGTGACTTAATCCACTTTTTTCAATAGCCGCTACAGAATCGCCGCCGCCTACAATTGTAGTTGCATTCGCCTCTGCCACCGCTTTCGCTACCGCATTGGTACCACCTGCGAATACTTCCATTTCAAATACGCCCATAGGACCATTCCAAACGATCATTTTCATCGGTGCTAAAGCCTCTGCGAATAGCTCACGGCTCTTCGGACCAATGTCTAAGGCCATCCAACCCTCTTCAATAGCCGTTGCATCTACCACCTTGTGATTAGCAGTTTCACTGAAAGCATCGGCTACAACGAAGTCTACTGGCAATAATAGGTTAGTGTTAGTTTCTTTTGCACGAGCAATTAATTCACGAGCTAGTTCAAATTTGTCAGCTTCCACTAAGGAAGTACCCACATTATGACCTTGAGCCGCTACGAAAGTATTTGCCATACCACCGCCGATGATCAATACTTCTACTTTTGGTAATAAGTTAGAAATGACTTCAATTTTGTCGCTTACTTTGGCGCCACCTATGATAGCTGCAAATGGGTGTTCAGGATGCTCTACAGCACCACCGACATAGCGAATTTCTTTTTCTAATAAGAAACCAGCTCCCATTGGTAAGTATTTCGTAATCCCTTCCACAGAGGCGTGGGCACGATGAGATACGCCGAAGGCATCATTCACGCCCACTTCTGCTAAATCCGCTAAGGCTTTGGCAAAAATAGGATCATTTTTTTCTTCTTCTTTATAGAACCGAAGATTTTCTAATACCACCACATCACCGGACTTCATTTCACTTACAGCTTGTGCAGGGATATCACCAATGCAATCTTCTACAAAACGAACTGGTTGTTCTAATAATTCACTCAATCGTTTGGCACAAGGAGCTAAGGTAAACTCTGGTTTACGCTCTCCTTTAGGGCGACCTAAATGAGAGGCAATCACTACCTTCGCACCTTGGTCAATCAAATGACGCAAGGTAGGTAATGTGGCACGAATACGAGTGTCATCAGTGATAACACCGTCTTTCAAAGGTACATTAAAATCAACTCGTACAAATACAATTTTATTTGCTACATTCATATTTGCTAGTGAAAGTTTCATACTGTCTCCTATGTATATACAATAAACATGCCAAAAAGGGACTACCCTCGTAGTCCCCGGCAGATTATAAGCCTCGTTTGCTCATGTACACAGCTAAGTCAACAATACGAGAGGAATAGCCCCACTCATTGTCATACCAAGCTACTACTTTTGCCATATTGCCTTCCATCACCATTGTCAAGTCTGCATCTACGATAGAACTACGAGCATCACCATTGAAGTCTTTGGATACTAATGGCAAATCAGATACGCCAAGAATACCTTTTAACTCACCTTCAGCTGCTTTGCGGAATGCTGCATTGATGCTTTCTTTAGTTGCTTCTTTTTCAAGTTCTACTACTAAGTCTGTTACAGACACATTTGGAGTAGGTACACGAAGAGCAAAGCCATTTAATTTACCTTTTAATTCAGGTAATACTAATGCCACTGCTTTTGCTGCACCTGTTGTAGTAGGAATAATAGACATCGCTGCTGCACGAGCACGACGTAAGTCTTTATGTGGTGCATCCAATACACGTTGGTCATTTGTGTAAGAGTGCACTGTTGTCATCATACCACGTTTGATACCAAATTCTTGATGCAATACTTTTGCAAATGGAGCTAAACAGTTTGTAGTACAACTTGCATTAGATACTACATGATGTGTAGCTGGATCATATTCACTTTCATTGACACCCATAACGATTGTTTTATCTTCATCTTTACCTGGTGCGGAAATGATTACTTTTTTAACAGTGCCCCCTAAATGAGCTGCTGCTTTTTCACGAGAACGGAACACACCCGTACATTCGATAACCACTTCTACCCCTTCGGAGGACCAGTCTAATTTTGCTGGATCACGGTCACAGAATACACGTGTTTTTTTGCCGTCTACTACTAAATATTCGCCTTCTACAGACACGTCACAGCTTAAGTTGCCATGAATTGAGTCATGTTTAAACAGTAAAGCGGAACCTTCAATATCACCAGTATCATTAATGGCTACTACTTCCACATCTGGGTTGTTAAGAGCCGCGCGCATGACGCATTTACCAATACGACCAAAGCCATTAATACCAATCTTCACTGCCATAATCAATTCCTCCTAAAATTTCTTATACTACATAAGTTGTTATACCTCTATTTTACAAGACTATTGGGGTTGGTGCAAGTTTAAAAACAATTCATCTTTTCTTTATAGCCTGCTAAACATTGATTCTGCATAGAGCTTTATATCATAATGGTGTAATATCTTCACTTTCACTATACAGATATACAATTACATGATTAATCTTTTTATCTTCATTTTAATGTGAATTCATTACATAAAATAGGCTTTATATTCCTTCTTAACAAATTACAAAAAAACCAGGGCAATACATAGTATTGCTCCGGTAGAAACTATATAATTTATTGGGTTGTATTAATAATACTACAGTTACACAAAATGGTTGGAGACCATTTCTGTTACATAGTCACAAAGTGTTTCTTAGCCATAATATGCAATTAGACTTTAAAATATGTGCAACAAAATATCCTCCACCATACGAGATTTGGTGGAAACATTATGTAGAATGCTATTTAGTAAAAAATAGTATTTATGTTGCTCGAAATAAAATCGTGTATCTATTAAATCCATTTGTCAAATCTAATAACCTATTCAACAATTTCCTGCTAGTAGAAACTATCATATTAATTGTTGTATAATATATAAGAAAGGAGAATACACTATGGGAAAAAATCAACATGTAGTACCCTCTAAAAATAACGGGTGGAATGTTAGAGGCGAAGGTAATACAAGAGTAACTAAGCATTTTAATATAAAAAAAGATGCAGTTGATTATGCTCGTCAAATTAGTCGCAATCAAAAAAGCGAATTAGTTATTCATAATAAAGACGGCAAAATAGCTCAAAAAGATAGCCATGGCCACGATTCATATCCACCAAAAGGCTAACTAATTAGATCCTATACTAAATAGGGCTGTAACAAAATGTACTTTTTTACATTTTTGTTACAGCCCCTTTATATTGTAGCAGTATTTCACCACTGCTTACCCTATAAAACGAATTTTATACTTATATATACCTATTCATCACACAATATAAAGTCACCTTTTAAGAGTTTCTCCGCTTCATCCAAATCATCCCATGTATCGATATCCACAGAATGTTCTCGATTCATGATATAAGGAATTGGATTATCGTTAAAGCTCAACGATTCCGTAATATCGGAAATTGCATTGATATAAATAGCCCCATTTACCTCATAATAGGTTGGCATATCCTGTCTTCGAATCGTACTATTTTCACTAATAATACGTTGTAATTGTGAGCCCTTAATAGTACGCAATAAAAAAGGTGAAACTTTAGCCACATTCACGCTGACTACTCCTTTCATCTCATTTTGAAAGAATACATCAATTGCTACATCAATTTCGTCGGTAGTCCGTAATGGTGATGTTGGCTGCAATAATACTACAGTATCAAAGTTTTGCCCTATTGCTTGTAATCTATTTACAGCATCAACAACAACAGAAATCGTTCTTGCCTCATCAGAAGCAATCTTAGCATCTCTAAGAAATGGAACTGATGCTCCATAGTCCTCACTAACCCGTTGTATATCAACATCATCCGTACTGACTAACACCGTATCGATATACGCAGATTGTTTAGCCGCTCCAATGGTATGCGCTATCAACGGCTTACCACATAAATTAATAATATTTTTATGGGGAATTCCCTTACTACCCCCTCTTGCTGGTATGATAGCAAGAATTCTTTTATCCTGATACATAGCAAACTATTCCTCAATAACTTAAACGTTTTTGCAATGATGTGCTCCAAAATTCTGGTTGTTCTAAAAGTTCCATAAATAATTCGGAACTATTACCCGTTCCCCAACTATGAGAAACTTTATATCTATCCGGCAAGGATTGTATTGCCGATACAATGATATCTTGTTCACAATCTACATGAACAATACTCGTATTTTCTGCAGAATACCGTCCATGTTGTCGACTACCAATATCAATCGTTGGCACTCCAAAATATGGAGCTTCACGTACACCCGCACTAGAATTGCCAAGTATAAATTCTGTATGTTGTAATAGGACTAAAAAATCTTCAAACCCTATCGACTTAAACATAGTAAAATCTGTACAAGTATCTAATTCTTTATAGGCATCAAGAATAGTTTGACTACCAGTATCATTATTTGGATAAATCACAACATACTGTTTGTCACTCACTTTACATGCTTGAATAATCTCTTTCACTTGACTTTGCAAGTTCTTCACTTCTGTCACAACTGGATGAAATAATAAAATCGCATAAGAATCATATAAAATCCCCAACTTTTTCTTTATATCCTCAATGGAACCTAATTTTTTATGTTTAATGATATCAATGTCAGGAGATCCGATAATTTTTATTCGTTGCTCATCCTCACCCATGGCTAATAGAATCTCTTTAGCTTGTTCATTGGCTACTAGATGTACATGGGCAAATCTCGTAATCGCATGACGTATGGACTCATCAATCGTACCCGTGATCTCACCGCCTTCTATATGGACGACATGTATATTATTAAATGCCCCCACAATTGAACCCATTAAAGCATCTCCACGATCACCATGTACAACGATACAATCTGGTTTTACTTCCCCTATGTACCGGGTAAAATTAGAAATACCTTTACCTAAATCAGCAGACATATTATAGGTTGGCATATTTTCTCTTGCAATATAAATATGGTTGTACCCATCTTTCACAACTTCTTTAAAGGTAGAACCATATTCAGATAACAGATGCATCCCCGTTACATACACATGTAATTCATAATCGAACGAGGCTTCTACTGATAACATTAAAGATTTTAACTTACCATAGTCAGCTCTTGTGCCTGTAATAAAAACAATTCGTTTCATAGTATTACTCTATCATATCCCAAGTAAGGTGCGTATCAGTTGAAATATCCACCGTCGCTATTTTCCCTAAAATTTGTTCAAAATCTTTTGCTAAAATTTGTCCCGTTCCAGGTCGTTTTACCCATACATTATCAGTGGTAAACACATCACCTGCTTTAATATCTGCAATGGTAACAACTGTTGCATAGGCAAAATCGATGGTCACTTGTTCTTCTTGAATTGGGGCTTTCTTTCCACCTAGCATGGCTGGCACTTCCTGTGCTGCACTCAGCAATTCTTGTAAAGCCTTTGGATCCATAGAACATACAATATCTGGACCTTTGCGATTCATAGAGTCGGTGAAATGACGCTCTAATATGACTGCTCCCAGTGCCATAGCTGCAATACAGGCATTATTATTAACTGTATGGTCCGATAATCCAATAGGTACATGTGGAAAGGTTTGCATCATCTCCTGCATCGCTCCCAAGCGAACCCACTCAGGCTTCGTTGGATATAAATTAGTCGTATGTAGTAATGCAAAAGGTACCTTTTCTTCTTCTAGAATCGCCACGGTCCGTTGGATACTTTCTAAATCATTCATCCCCGTAGACACAATCATAGGCTTACCAAATCGTGCAATATGTCGAATTAAAGGGAGATTATTCATTTCGCCTGATCCAATTTTATAAGCTTTTACCCCAAATCTTTCTAACCGCTCTGCTGCCGCTCGTGAAAAAGGAGTACTGATAAATTCCATACCTAGCGATTCTGTATATTTCATCAATTCGTATTCATCAGATTCACTCAATGCAGCTTGTTCCATAATATCATATATAGAAATATCAGCATTACCTGGAATGACATTCTTAGCCGCACCACTCATCTCATCTTCTACTATATGAGTTTGGTGCTTTACAATACGAGCACCACTTTGGTACGCCGCATATACCATTTCTTTAGCAACCGTTAAACTACCATTATGATTAATTCCCATTTCTGGAATCACCAAAGGTCTACAGCCACGACCTACTTCAATTTGACCTATATTAAACTTCATGTTGACACACCCGTTCTAATTCTTCCATTGAATCAATAGGAATCACTTTACCTAGTTTTACCAATTTATCAAAAAATTCTAATACTTCTTCAGTACTAATGTCCACATTACCATATTTTTCTATTTCTATTACAACGATAGGATATAGATAATAATTTTTTATATCGTACGAATCACCTAGTAAAAAACTAGACGTTAACACACTAGAAAAAAGAGAATATTGAATTACCTTCATATCTGGATGGTTTAGTAAATATAGTTCCCAAGGATAGTCAATTTGCAAAGTATCTCCCTTATATATTCGTTCTTTTTCTCTTGGATGAAACTTTCTATACAGTGAAATACCTGTATTTCTAATGCGATTTACCAATATTTCTTGCATAATCCCCACTGTTTCTAATGCATATTCCCTACTAGAACGAGACTGGAATAGCTTCAATAGTCTACGTATTTTTGCTTTCTTAGATAACTCATACCGAAGAGGCTGTGAAAAAAATATATGTAAAACTACATCTTTTATTTCTATCATATCATCATAACTAACATTAAATATTTGATTCAATTGCTTCAATAACACATAATTATCTGACTTTATTTTAGGGATTTGTTTAATAGTAAACCTATTATCACCATAAAAGTTAGCTAATGTTGGTTCATATAAATATACTGTTCGACAACCACAACAATCATTACAAGATTCTATAAATGAATTTAAATAAGTCATAGTACCCTCATCAAATATAGATACTTTAGTTTTTGATGATAAAATTTCTGTTTTATATGTTATTAAAAACATACCATTAGTAACAAAAATCTCATTATATTTTTGTAAGAAAATCTCCTCAACTTTGTCCGACGAGAGTAAGCGTACAAAACCAAATATTCCCAAACTGGTCAAATTTCTAGAATATTTTTTAGCTTTTAGCAAATGATCTTCTAAACAAATTATATCTGCTTTATAGTTATAGGCGTTTATTAAGTTTAATGCCGTAATAATTTGCATTTCTGTTGCTACTATAAATAACACGTTTATCTTATTCATACCTATACCATTTTCTGTATTATTTAACAATAGTCCCTCGCTACATTCTTAATGACCCATTTACCTTGTATATCGCTTTACTCTTTCATAAAGCACTCGTCTAAAATGTTTAATCCCCACTTGTAATTTTTTCATGATGGAAAGACGCTTATATAAGTCATTATATATTTTATCTCGTTTTTCCATTCTTTCACGCCATTTAGAAGGCAAAAATCGTTCATCTCCAATAACCGAATCAAATTCAGGATTTTGAATAACCAGATTTTCATTTAAACAATATAGTTGTAAATCCCCTAGCCAACAATAATATTCAAAGGCATCCATTTCAAAGCGTATAGGGGTCTGAATTTCTAAAATAATTTTTGCAGCCGCCCTGTTAATAATATAACCAACGGTACTATAAAATTTATAGCTAGAAAAAATAGATATTTCATTATTAATCCTGAACCTTTCTTTTTTATTATATGCCCCCTTCTGTAATGCAACAACAACTGGAGCCTCAATTGTATCTATCACATTTACAATCTGTTCTAGTACATGAATATTACACATTTCCGTAAAAAGAACATCCTCTTCAAAAATGATAATAGATTTTTCTTCACTATTCAAAAATGTTTCATATATTTTTTTATGGCTCAATACACAGCCTACTTCACCTTTCGTAAGAAAGCTATTCTCTATAGTATGTGAATATACTTCTATATCACTCATTCTAGTTGCCATAATAGCTTCTGTAAACGATATCTCATTAATCCCTATGCCTTTAAATATATCCTTAATAGACTCTCGTCTATCTCTATTTAAAGCGTCCGATATTATAGTATAGTTTAACATTCATGTCTCCTGTAAGTATATAATATAATGTTAAAATATAATAAAATCACATACTTTATGAATGAAAATTAGATACTTAACTTAAACAATTTTTATTGAGCATCCAATTTCAATATAAGATTAAGCTTTACCCATTCATTTTAACGAGTTTTTATACAAAATCAACAATCGATTTAATTCAGCACCAATAGTTTTATAATCGAATGTATCTCTTGCATAGCTTATCGCTTTTTCTATTTCAGATTTTATAAGATGTTCATCATTCATATATTCTACCATTGCATTTGCAAAACCATTAGATGTATAGTCATCCACTACCTTACCAATAGTTTCATTATTTGTTGTATCTCTTACAAAAGAGCTATACCGGCTAATAATAGGTACACAGCCAAAATACATACCTTCTAAAGTTGCAATACACGCCCCTTCTGTTCTACTAGGCATACAAATTATTTTTGATTGTTTTAATAGGTCAGCTAATTCATTTCTATCTGTTATATTTCCCAATTGAACTATATTAGATACAAGCCTTGGATTCTCTTCTAAAAATTTCGTGATATACTGTGAAAATTCCTTTGTTTGTGGTCCCACAAAGTAGAATTTCCATTGACTACGTATTTTATCAGGAATTTCTAATATACTATTCAAAAATAATTCAGTATTCTTCTCATAAATGCCAAGTCTACCAACAGTAATCACAATATTTTCTTTTTGATCTATATTTACGGTGGCATCATCGATCCCTAATATAGATACACCGTTTGGTAAGTAATATAACCTATCTTTAAACATTGGGCTATTTTTTAAAGTATTATAATACTCTTTTGTTTCTACAGTAAAAAAATCAATATACCTACTTTTAAAAAACTCAAGACGACTGCGTAAATTCGAGAAGTTTCGCTTTGGAGAAAAGTGGGAAAATCCACCTTGTCCCATATCTAGCTTAGAATATACAGTGATATTAGGATTAATTTTCTTACAAAGTTTAGCTAATTTATATACAGTACTTCCATAATTAAAAAATATAATTACGTCATAATCTGTTATATGGTCTACTATATATTTTTTTATGTCTAATACCTGTTTCCTGAATTCTAAGCTTTCTGAAATTTTATTAACACACACAGATCTTAAAAATTGAGGATTCCACTCTACTTCATACTCACTACTATTACATCCACAATAATTAGCTGTGTAATTAAAAGATTTATTCAATTCATACAATAACATCCCCGCATCTTTATAGGCAATGACCGAATCGTATGATGGACCTGATAATATTTCTAATATTCTCATATTTTACTCTACTTTAAATAATACGCATCTACAAAAGCAACAGGATCTTCAAATAACTTGTAAGAGGAACGTATTTTTTCATCTTCCCATTCCCACCATTTCATGATAAGCAATTTTTGGATTATCTCTTCTGGGAAACGATATCTAATAATTTTATTAGCACCTACTACAATGGCATATGGTGGTACATCTTTTGTTATTACACTACCTGCACCAATAACAGCTCCATCACCAATTGTAAGGTTATTTAAAATTGTACACCGTGCACCAATCCAAACATCATTACCAATGACTGTACTTTTGTTAATAGGTAATTCATTCCGATATTCCAATTCCGACTGCCACGTAGTAACATAATCAGTTTTATGTCCATTCGGAACCACTAATTGGTCAATCGCAATAGAACAATATGCTCCAATAGACTTGATAATATCATCCCGTATATATTTATATCCCCAAGTGAATTTGCCAACAGGAATTCCTGAATATTTTTCTGTATAATATCTTCCCAAATTATCTTTAAATCCATATTTTTTTAATGACAATTTATAGACATATTCTGGGCAAATTCTGCTACCCTTGATTCTATAAACCATTTCTGCTAAATACGCATCCATTTTAGAAATATCATATTTCTCAATTAAATTATTATCCATCATTTTCTCCAGTTATTAATCGATATTCTCCCAAAGGTTTTCCTTCATCATAGCATCTTTGAATTTCTGTGATAACTCTTTTTACAGAGATCTGCTTCATGCATATTGGATTCTCACACCAACCAGGTCCTTTAAACATATAATCACACGGTGAACAATCCATTTCAGCACATATACTAGCAAATATACGTTGTGGTCTACATCGCCAATCAGGCTCTGATCCATATAGACCAATGACTGGAGTATTAACAGCATTTGCTACATGGATAGGAAAACTACATCCATTAACAACCATATCTGCTAATCGTATAACTTCTCCTGTTTCATGGAGATTTGTTCTTCCTCTTAAATCAAGAACATTATCAGGAAATTCTATATCAGTATATTTTTTTGACGGAACGCCAATAATAACCACACTCTTTTCTATTTTTTCTAATTCTCTAAATAGTTCCAACCAGTGTTCAATAGGCCAATCTTTAGGATATCCACCTGTTTCTAAACTACAAACAATAAAATCTTTATAACGTCTATGTTGTAATAATTCAATTACATTCTTCTTCTCTAATTCACTTCCCTCTGGATAGAAAAGACTATCCCATTCTGGTAATTGTGTAATATCAATTTGTAGTATATCTTTTACAAAGTCCGCATACACTACTGGTTCATAGGCATAATTCATCCATGATTTAGCAGAAATAAGATCCGTTAAAAAAAACTTTCTTTTGTGAGGAAAACCAATTCTTTTCTTTACTCTCGCTAACCAATAAATTATAGAGATACGATACAGCGTATCCATCAAATATACAATATCAGCTCTCCATATTTTTTTTATAATATTCCAAGAACTTTTATAGCTTTTATCGAATCCTAGATATTCATCAACAAACGGACACCCCTCCATTAGAGACCTGGCATTTTCTTCCCCTACTACGATTAACTTACTTTCCGGCAAAAGTGTCTTTATTCCTCTCAATATAGGGGTAAGCATCACCATATCCCCTAAACCACCAAATCGACTCATTACAATTTTTTTATACATACTATTAATCCCTATTTTGTATTAATGTTATTTAACAACTGTTCCCACTGATCCCATATTCTATCTGGAGCATACACTTTCATACCTGTATTGGCATTCATTCCATATTCTGCACGTAATGCTTGATTAGCCATTAACTTCTTTAATCCTTGAGCTAATCCATCGACACCATCTTCACACAGTATTCCATTGTATCCATCAATAATTAGTTCATTAACGGCGCTACAGGATGCAAAGCCCACAGCCGGCAAACCCTTACTCATAGCTTCCCCTAATGATAGTCCAAATCCTTCATAGGCACTTGGAAAGGCAAAAATATCACAGCTTGCTAATGCATCTTCAACATTATTTGTCGAACCCGCAAAGTAAATTCTATCTTGTAAACCATGTGCTGAAATTATTAATTCCATTTGTTTAAAAAAGGCTTCCCCTTCTTTTGCCCCCCACAAAACTAACTCCCAGTTTGGAAACTCATCTGCTAATTTACAAAATGCCTCAATCAACAAGTGTGGTTGCTTATGATTTTTAGATAATCTTGCCAAAAAACCAATTCGATAGATTTCTTTAGTCCTATTTAAATCGACTTGTTCCTTATATTGTGGAATCGCATTACCAATCACAGTCACCTTGGCATTCGGTAAATGATGCAATAGATGTTCCTTAAAGGATGGTAAAAGAACTTGGTTCATTGCACATTTCTCTACAGCTGGTATTTCTGCTGTTGGATAAAAGTGGAAATAATCTTCCGGATCACCATGACTCATTGTTACAACTGGTATAGAGATATTTAAATCCATAACCAACAATTTTGTTGCTGCTGGTTGAAAGCTCACAATAACATCTGGTTGCGTCTCTTCTAAGATTCTTCCCAATGGTATCAACAAATATTTTTCAGCAAATTCATTATTAATGGTTCTCGCTTTTTGCTTATTAAACATACGATACCATTCACGTTTTAGGCGTATTGTAAGCGGATAATTCACTCTTTTTCCATCCATATTCCGCAAGTCGTATTGTAAGATATCTCTATTTATAGGATAGTAAAATTCTCCAGATTGTTCATCGCTATACACTAATACAACCTCATGGCCTCGTTGGTACATTTCATTGGCAAATTTACAAGTTACCTTGGCTAGTCCACCACTATCGTCAACCATTTTTGTAAAATTAGCTAACAAAATTTTCATATTATGTCCCTCTCAAAATCTCTCGAATTAGCGCCTCATGACTATATACCTCATTAGCCTTTTCCAAGGCAACTTTAGTTTCTGCTTTTTTTGTACTTAACAAATCTACTAATTCTTGCATAGCACTAATAATATCTGATTCTTTCAATGAATGTATCACACCTCCAATAGGAAATTGTTCTATTACCTCTGGATTTAATTCTGGTGACACTAATACTGGTTTGTTATATCCAATGGCTGTAAATAGCATGGCTCCCCAATGGTATCTATATCTCTCAGCAGCATACGGCATTGCAATGGCATCTACAGATAGTAACGCATCTTCCCAATCTTTTCCAATCAAGTTTTCATGACGGAATACGATATTGGACATATGTTTGTACTTTTCTATAAGTGAAGTAAATAAAGCGGTATCCTCAGGTTTTGCAGTAGCGCCTTGAACTACCAATTCAACAGGTACTGCAAATTTTGCATGTATAAAGGCTTGTATAAATGGTTCTAAGTTTTTTTCTTTACGAAATTGTCCGAAAAATCCTATGCGTATTGGACCTTCATGATTTTCTAAAGGCTCGGTAGTATCGAATACAGGTTTAAACACAGGTGGCGCTACTAAATGAACATTACTTAAACCACTATTAGCAAAATCATTTCGCAAGGTAATGACATGCAAATGAACATTCTTATACGACTGTACACGTCTAGCTTGTTTTTCAAACTTAGGTTGTTCCTTAGGATTGATGCCATGAAATATAATATGTACAGGAACTGATGAGTTTTTTAATTCACTTCTCAGCAAAGATTTAATATAGCGATATGTCGCCGTAGGAATGATTATGGCATCACAAGCACCTTGTTTTGCTAATTCATAAGCACTATTAAACCAGGCTACACGTCGTTTCTCACGTTGTAATGATCGCCATAGTTTTTGGTACCAAGTTGCTCCAGCATACGTCACAACTTCACCACCTTGCAACTCATGCACAGGTGCTCCATAATCAACTTTAAAAGGAAATTTTTCTGGCACAAAAAACATAGGCTCATGTCCTTGCCGTTTCATTTCGTTCACAAGAATTCTATCAAACTCTACTTCATGACCAGCTGGCATGATAATACTTTCTAATATGGCAACTCGCATGAGAACTCCTTACCGTAACCTTATAATACTTTAATTACAACTTACCATTGGATTTATATAAATAATACAACTTCACATATTTTGTCATGGTGTAAAAGTAATGATTCACAGACAAGACCCATCCCATTTTCCCATCTAAAATACCACCTTGTAAAAGATACATTTTAATAAATGCCCAGAATGGCCGAAACACAATATCTTTCAAAAAGGAGACAGATTTATTAGCCTTTTTATATTTTTCTGCTGACAAGGTTGTATATTTGTTGAATTTATTAAAATATTGGTTCCAATTATCGTAGGTATAATGGTACATAGGTGATTCTAAATTTTTTCTTTCATAAGGTGTAATAACAGCCTGATGTACATATCCTTCTACATATGTCCCTACTTTGGGCATTAACCGGCATACATAATCTGGACGTAATACTCCGTGAGTAGCTACATTATGATGAAATCGATTATGACGTTCTATCCAATATGCAAAATCCTCTCCTTGTATGGCTAATAGAATTTCTTTACATAATTCAGGGCTACATCGTTCATCTGCATCAATAAAAAATATCCAGTAACTATTAGCCTGTTCTACAGCATAAGTTTGTTGAGCTCCCCAATCACCATTTAGAGGTCGGTGCAACACTTTTGCTCCTAACGATTCTGCAATAAATACTGTCTTATCTTCACTACCATCATCGATAACAATCACTTCATCAGCAAAAGGTTGACAACTTTCTATACAATCCTTAATATTCTGTTCTTCATTTCTTGTTAAAATTAGCACACTAACTGTATTCATAAACTTCCTCTTATTTATCGACATATGACAAAGACTATCACCTTTCGTGATAGTCTTTTATTCATCTTTTATTGTATCAAGTTTATGCCTTGTATTCAACCGTAGGTTATAGATGGTGCCGAACAATAGCACCAGTTGCTTCCATATAGGCTCTCTGTAAAGCAACTACATCTTTCAAATTATAATCATATACTGGAGTTCCATCTATAGTCTCTACACGTTGATCTTTAAAGAAACCAATATGACTATTACTTAGCCAATGATACGGAGTTACAATAAGCTCTTGTGGTTCAAACAAAGATGGAAATAAACTGACATATTCATGATTTTTAGGCGCTATTAATTCTATGATCGTTGGCAAAATATTCATATGTATCCCTATACATACACCATTCAATAAATTTTCATCAAAATCTTTATGTGACATATAAAAGGCAGTACTAATATCCTCTCGCAATCGATGGGCCCTACCTTTATCTTGACACGGCACAGGTAACCTTCTCGTATGGTCACCAGTTACTATAACTAAACTATCTTCGTAGGTTTCTTGAACATAACGCACAAACTGGCTTAAATAATAATCACAATAGGCATAGGTACCAATATCTTCAGCATGTTTGTATAAATAGTCTGGCAGTTTTTCTAACAATTCTTCTTTTTCAAATCCATACTTTTCAATTGGAATCGTGTACGGTCCATGATTTGAGGTAGTATAAATAAAATGAAATTCATAGTTATCTGTATTATTTTCATCTAATTTTTGTTGTATCCCCTCTAAAAACAAATGGTCATAGACTCCCAACCACGTATGTGGTGTATCACTAGATGTAATATCAAAACCAGAATAAACATTATAAAATCCATTTCCTTTTGCAAATAAACCTAAGCTAGACCAAGATAAGGATCCACCATACCACAGAGAACATATATACCCTAACTCTGAAATCTGTTTTCCCAATGATGTTGGTAATTGATGATTCCAAAAATATGCTTTTTCATTCAACTCTAAATTGACATCATAAATACCATTCAACATAGAGCTAATAGACGGCTGAGATATTAATCCACCAGCTAAAAAATTATCAATGCTAATTGTTGTGTTTTGTTCACGAATAGATCGCCCTGCATTAGCTATAGGTATATTCTTATATATATCATCAAATGCAAACTGACTATAACTTTCTTCTACAATTAAAAATATCTTTTTAGGTTTTTCAATGCGAGGTCCTGCTGCTTTTTTACGCAAAGAGTTCCAGATTGTATCTACTAAATCCCGTTCAATTTTAATCAAAGGCTTTAAAATTTGGATAGACTCTTCATCGCTATGTGCTAATATTTCTTGCGGTTTTGCCCGAACAGCTAATTCAAAAGCAATCAAATCATCGATACAAGCTTTCGCAAAAAATATATCTCGCTTAACAACTTCAGGCACTGTGTCCCATTCGGGTTTATTACGATGTTTAAATGTACCACCGTAACGAAACCAATAATATACGATTACTGTGGCTATCACTATTATCGTATTGACTATATAGTACATAGGTTTCGAATAAATTGTTGGTACCACGAGCGTTCCTACTTCTAACACCCAATTAAGGAAGTAGTACATTCCTATTGTATAGATTGGCAAGGATACCAAAATCCACCATCCATAATTTTGGTTAAAGAAAATATCTAACAAATTTCTTTTATCTGCATTTCTTCCTAATCGCAAATTTGAATTATATGTATCCTTGTAATGATAATAGAAAATTAATTTTCCTAAAAAAGCTATATATACTACAAGGAAATATAAAGTTCCCAAAATCACTCTAATAGAATCACCATGAACGTAAATAAATTCAAGCCCCAATGAAGGTAATGTGACTAACAAAAATAAAAAAAGTAGCACATAGGCATTAAAGTCCATGCCCCACCAAAACCCATAGTTAAAGCAGGAACACCATTTCTTTTCCTGCCCTTTATAAGTCTTATTAGGTGCAAAAAAGTAGATAAATAAAACTCTAAAGATAGCACATAATAAAGGACTTAACAGAAAAATCTTTATATCTTGTTGTAAGCCTTGTAAAATTAACAGTTCCATAATTCACCACAATATAACAATACAATTTGTCAAATTTATATAACATTCGCCCTATACCATTCCACAATCCCTTGTAATGTCTCTTCCATAGTATACTCGGCTTTCCATCCCAATGTTTCTAGCCTACTGCTATCTATGGCATATCTCAAATCATGACCCAATCGGTCTGGTACATAAGTAATCAATTCATAAGGTTTTCCCAACACGTCTAGAATTTGTTTTACTAACTTAATATTAGGAATCTCTTCACCAGCACCAACATTATAAACCTCTCCTACTGTACCTTTTTTTAGAATAAAATCGATAGCCCTACAATGATCCACAACATGAATCCAATCTCGTACATTCAATCCATCGCCATAAACTGGTAACGGCGCCTCCTGCAAAGCACGTTGTATCATAAGGGGAATTAATTTTTCCGGATACTGATGAGTTCCATAATTATTTGAACACCTAGAAATAGTAATCGGTAAACCATAGGTTTTATAATAGCTCAGCACCAACAAGTCTGAGGATGCTTTCGAGGCTGCATAAGGGCTACTAGGTAGTAACGGACTTTGTTCTGTAAATGCACTCCCTCCTTGCAAGGGTAATGTACCATATACTTCATCAGTAGATACATGATGAAATCGTTCTATGCCATGTCGTAAACAAGCATCTAATAAAATTCCTGTTCCAATAACATTCGTCTCTAAGAATACTTGTGGGCCAGTAATACTTCGATCCACATGAGTTTCTGCTGCAAAATGTACTATCACATCTGGCTTATAGGTAGCAAACAAAGTATCTAGAAAAACAGCATTCCTAATATTTCCTTCTATCATAGTCAACCTAGAATCTTTTAATAAGTCTTTTATATTGTTCTTATTCCCTGCATAGGTTAACGCATCTAAGCATATAAATGAATAGTCCCGATAGGCATTCATCATATATCGTAAGAAATGACTCCCTATAAAACCACAGCCACCGGATACTAGGACCTTCATACCATTACCTCTAAATATAAAAACTATCAATATATTTCATTATACTCCAAATTCCCGTAACAATCAAAAAATCGCATACCATGACGTATCATGATATGCGATAGTTTACATTCTCTTATGCTGTTCTGAAAGCCCCATGTTTCACAACAGGTTTGCCTTCTCCTGTTTCACGTTGACGCAAGGTGCGACGTTCTGCACTACGAATCACTTGAGATAAGTGTTTCACGAACAATTCTTGGATGTACGGATTTTCTCCTAAGCCTTCGTTCCAGATGGATACGCCATAGCCTTGTTGGCCTAACAAGGTTGCAATGGAGTCTGAACGCTCGCCTCCTAAATAGTCCATTAAGTGAGCTGAACCGATCAATGCCAATGGTACCACCAACACCTCTTGATGGTCTAAGCGTTCTAATAGTGTTAAGGCTTGTTTGAAATTAGGGAACCCATTAGCAGTAAATACTACTACATTTTGTCCCGCTCCGTACAAGCATTTTAATTGTAACGCACTATATTCTAATTGGTTTTGTCCATTCGCCATTAATAACACAGTTTTATTTAAAGCACGAATATTAATATGCTTGATGATAGCTTCAATCGTATCGGAGTAATCATCTGCATAGTTCTTCACGCCTAAGGAGTTCAACAATGGTTTACCCACCGTAGCACGCAAGCCACGATCATGAGCTTCTTTCATCACTTCTTTACGCATTTGTACATAACATTGGTCCCACACCAAGGCAAATGGTTGTACAAAGATATCTGTTACCCCTACATTCGCCAAGCTTTCAATAGCACCTGTTAATGTATAGACTTGCGCATCATATTTTTCATTCCATTTATCTACCAATGCATCCGATAAAAACACACGACGCACTTCCACGCCAGGATACATTTCCATAATCCGTCGTTCCATGGCACCTACGGATGCTTCCACCGCATCTCCGTAGATAGATCCAAATGTTGCTAACACAATACCACGTTGATTCATATATGCCTCCATATTAATTCCTTGTTTGTTGGGTTACATAAACACACTTCTTAATACCTATCATACGTCACGTTTTGCATTATGTCAATGATAATTTTTCTCATTTATTAAAATAATTAGAAGATACTAAAAAAGGTCTAACAATAGATAGTATTATCTATTATCAGACCTTAAATGATTAGCCTATGCTTATGGTTGTGAAATAATTCGCGGTGCTGCTACCTTGAATACATCACGCAATAACGGCAAGAACCGCCCTTCAATTAATGTTCGATTTCGTTCACTTTTTGTAATTAGCCATAACGCTGTCCCATTGTATTTAATGGAAATTAGACTATTAATATATTGATCAAAATCGGATTGTCCCATTTTATCACGCAATTCTAACAATAAAGAATGTAAGGGCTCCCCTTGATACTCCGGGCGTTCCAATACTGGTGTAAAGACTACTTCATACACAGAATCACTATATTGATTAGGACCTGCAGAACTTTGAAAATCCATGAATGACCTCCTATACACTATATGTACCAGTATATGTATTAAGCTAATGATACATTATATAACTATGCACTTATACACTATTTGTCCATTACTACTGTATGCAATTAGTATCTTTCTTCTGGTTGAAATCGTTTCATATAGGCATGCATGAGTCGTCTATCCAGTCCTTTGTATACACGAACTACACCACGACGTAAAAGTTTATTATATAGAGCAGTTAAAATCCATACTAAAATGAAAGCCCCTAGTATGTCCCCAGGGTAATGATTCCCTACAAACACCCGAGAGATTCCTACTAAAATAGATCCATAGACCATCCAGGTCCCCAAATTCCAACGATAGAATAAAATACCACAGGCAAGAGCCATAGTCCCTACCGCATGATCACTTGGGAAACTAGCATCTGCTGCATGATTCACAATTAACACCACATTATGGTCCACAAATGGACGATTTTCATAGAACATAGATCCCAAGATAAAGCTACCGAGTAAGCAAATCACAAAAAGTACACCTGTAGCAAAACTTTCACCACGTAGTTTAAAGTTCCGAGTACGGAAACCTTGCATATATAGCCCAGCTAATATAAAAATATAAATGTACGGTACAACTTTAGAAATGACTATCATTAGGGCATCTAATACAATACTCTGGTTAGCCATATCATTGATAAGCGAAAATAACCAATAATTCATTATAACACCTTCCGTTTCCTAGAAATGAATATATTATGTCTTATTATATCATGTTCCTAGTAGATTGTAATGTGTTGATTATAAAGTATACATTGTAGATAAAAATATATATCTAAATTATACACAAAAAAAGAACTCCCGAAGGAGTTCTTTTCATATGTGTAACTATCAAATTAGAATTTGTAGTTAAGTTCTGCACGGTAGGATTCTGGAGCCGCTTTGTATTCGTTTTTGTCTTTATCAAAAGATTTAGTATCGATAGTTGCGTATGCAGAAAGACCAACATTTTTAGCTACAGTGTAATCAACAGTTGCTAATACACCTTTTTGTCCATTGTTAACAAAGTTCCAAGTAGAGGACAATACAGGAGCAGCATTTTTCACATTAAAGTATTGAGCTTTCACACCCCAAGTACCTGCTTTAGCCATATCAGCTTCGCCATAACCTAAGCCTGCAGTCCAAGCCTCACCAGCTGCACCACTTTGCTCTGCACGAGCATATTCGCCACCAGCCCAAACTTTGGAGCCAAGTTTAACATCTAAAGTTGCACCATGGAAGTCTTCTACAGGAGTTATAGTTTTTTCATTTTTGTGGAAATCAACATAATAACCTTTTACCGCTACTTTTTCAGTTGGCATATAATTCAATTGGTATACATTCACTTCATGGTTTTCTTTAGCTGTTTTAGCTTTTTTGAATGCAGAGTCTTTATCACCCTCTAAAATATAACCATAAGATACTGTAGCATTCAATTTATCTTTACCAACTGTTGCCACCGCACCTTCAAATGTATCATCATATGCAAGGCCATTACCAATTGCTAAATCTTGACGACCTACTGTAGCTGTTGCATATTTACCGAAATTATGTTGTACATAGACGCGGTCAATACTAGTTTCTGGATTACCAGCTGCACCAAACTCTTTTTCACCAGCTAAACGAACTACAGCTTTAGTGTTGTCATTTACAGTTGCTTCAAATTGTACACGGCCACGATAATCAAATTTAGAATCACGAGCATCGTTTGTACCTTCATATTTTAGACGAGCATCACCAGTGAATTTGAAGTTACCCACTTTGTTTTCCAATGTGGAAACACGAACGCCCAAGTTGTTTAACTCAGTTGCGAATTCGTTAGCCAAACGGTTGATGATAGCATTTTGTTCAGCGTCAACACGATCTTGACGAGCCATAGCTTTTGCTACCATTTGAGCCATTTCGAAACGAGTGATGTTGTGTTGGCCTTTGAAAGTGCCATCTGGGTAACCGTTAACGATACCTTGGGAAGCTAATTGGGATACTGCTTGGTATGCCCAATCTTGTGGAGTTACGTCTGCAAATGGGTTTGCTGCGAATGCGGAAGTTACACCCAATACTGCTGTTGCAGCCAATACTGCTAAATGTTTTTTCATGATAATTACCTCTCAATGAAAAATAAAATAATATACACCGTCTCCTAAGCTTAGATAGATTCGAGCATATCATTGTACTACTTTTCAATGGAGTGTCCACGTTTCCTCACATACTAGCAGATACATCACTATCCTCTAATCTATATTATTCTTATTTGACCTGTAACTATCATAACACAACAACAGATAAAACTCAATACCCTTTTATCGTTTTATTGCACGATATGTAGTTTTTAATTAAGAAAAAATTTCAATTAGCATTTATTTCTTTGCTAAAATCTAAAACTCTTTACCGAATACTAACGGCACGTTTTATCTAGAGTCCTCAGCATTTATTATAGAGCCTTAATTGCTCCCCTTAAAACTTGACAAAGAACTAAATGATAGCTCTGATAAAACAAAAAGAACCCCCGAAGGAGTTCTTTTGTATATGTAACTAGCAAATTAGAATTTGTAGTTAAGGTCTGCACGGTAGGATTCCGCTTTAGCTTTGTTATCTTGACCTTTAGTGTCAATTGTTGCATAACCAGCAAGACCTACGTTTTTAGCAACAGCATATTTAGCTGTTGCCAATACGCCTTTTTGATCTTTCTCAATCAAGTTCCAAGTAGTGGATACTACAGGAGCATCTTTCTTGATGTCGAAGTATTGAGCTTTCACACTCCAAGTACCTTGTTTTGCCATGTTGTAGTTACCATAGCCTAAACCTGCAGTCCAGCCTTCACCATTAGCACCTAAAGTTTCAGTTTTAACATATTCACCGCCAACCCAAACTTTTTTGCCAAGCATAAGGTCAAGGGATGCACCATATGCATTGTCTAGATTTTCTTCATGAACATCAGCATAGAAACCTTTTACTGCAACTTTTGCTGTTGGATTATAGTTTAATTGGTATACAGAAAGTTGTTCATTTGTGTTAGGGTTTTGTTCGTCTGCTTTACGACCAATTTTATTAAGTTTTTGTCCATAAGCTTCGCCAGCTTGTAAGTAACCAAATGCAACAGACGCATTTAATTTATCTTTACCAACGTTAGCTACAACGCCTTCAAATACATCATCATATGCAAGACCTGCACCAACTACTAAATCTTGACGACCAGCTGTTACAGTTGCATATTTGCCGAAGTTATGTTGCACATATACGCGATCGATAGCTGTATTAGGGTTACCTGCTGCGCCAAACTCTTTGCTACCCATTAAACGAACCACTGCTTTAGTATTATCATTTACAGTTGCTTCGAATTTTACACGACCACGGTAGTCAAATTTAGAATCACGTGCATCATTGGAACCAATGTAACGAAGACGAGCGTCACCAGTGAATTTGAAGTTGCCCACTTTGTTTTCCAATGTAGCTACACGAACGCCTAAGTTGTTCAACTCAGCGGAGAATTCGTTAGCTAAACGATTGATGATTGCATTTTGTTCAGCGTCAACACGATCTTGACGAACTAATGCTTTAGCAACCATTTGCGCCATTTCATAACGAGTGATGTTGTTTTGGCCTTTGAAAGTACCATCTGGGTAACCGTTAACGATACCTTGGGAAGCCAATTGAGCTACTGCTTGGTATGCCCAATCTTGTGGAGTTACGTCGGAGAATGGGTTTGCTGCGAATGCAGAAGTAACACCCAATACTGCTGTTGCAGCTAATACTGCTAAATGTTTTTTCATGATAATTACCTCTCAATGAAAAATAAAATAAAATAATATACATCGTCTCATACGTATAGCTTGACTGATTATATCATCGCATTACTTTTCATGGAGTGTCCATGTTTCCTCAACATTCAGTAATGACATACCTATAATCTAAATCATAGCAAACATACTTGACTCGAAAGTATCATATCATAGGATATCCATATAAAGCAAATACTTCCCAATAAATAAGCGTTTCGTTTATTTTCGCACGCAAAATATATATACTTTTAATAACCATATCTAACTATTTGCTATAACATGTATTATTCCAATCTTTTCTTACAGCATTTTAGACCTTTAAAACTCCTAGATCGAGATAATAAATGAATACTTACTTAGCCCCAAGTTTCACTTAAATTGCAAATAAAAATTGAATATATTTACCCATACTTTTAACACACTACCTAAGTATATGGAGCAATCCTATTTACAATCTATCATTTATCATATAAAAAAGAACTCCCGAAGGAGTTCTTTTTTATAATTAACTTTCAAATTAGAATTTGTAGTTAAGGTCTGCACGGTAGTAGTCAGGTAATTCATAACCATCAAGATGTTTACCACGTAATTGTGCATATGCTGTTAAACCAACATTTTTAGCTACTGTATAGTTAACAGTTCCTAACCAACCTTTGAAGTCATCTGTAGAAGCTTTAGGTAATTTAGAGGATGGAATAGTTACAGGGCTCATTTCTCCATTACGGAAATATTGAGCTTTTACATTCCAAGAACCGGCTTTGGAGATATCGTATGCACCGTAACCGATACCTGCAGTCCAAGCATTTCCTTCTTTACCGAAGGATTCGAATTTAGCGAATTCACCGCCAACCCAAATTTTATTATGAGCGCCGAAGTGTGTATCTAATGCTCCACCAAAGTAGTTTTCAGAGTTTTGACCATGGTCTTGTACATAGTAACCTTTTGCATCTACATGTTTACCTACTTTTGCATTTACTTGGTAAACTGTTGTTTGGTAACGATCTTCACGAGAAAGGTTTTCGAAGTCACCACCAACCATGTAACCATGTGCTACTGTTGCATTTAATTTATCTTTACCTACAGTTGCTTTTGCACCTTCAAATGCGCTGTCATAAGTTAAACCGCTACCGATCAAGATATCTTGACGACCTACGGAAGCAGTCGCATATTTACCAAAATTATGTTGTACATAGATGCGATCTAATGTTGTAGTAGGATTTCCAGCTGCACCGAATTCTTTATCGCCTGTTGCTAAACGAACTACTGCTTTAGTGTTGTCGTTTACAGTAGCTTCGAATTGTACACGTGCACGGTAGTCAATTTTAGAACGTTTTTTTGTAACTGCTTTTACATTATCTTCATCTACTGCTAAAGATTCATCGTTTACATCTACATCAGCTGCATCAGCTGCATCAACATCTGCTTCTTCAGCATCACCAAATGTAATATCATTTACATATGCATTTTCTACAGTATTGGAACCTTGGTAACGAACACGTGCATCACCAGTGAATTTGAAGTTACCCACTTTGTTTTCCAATGTGGAAACACGAACACCTAAGTTGTTCAACTCAGCGGAGAATTCGTTAGCCAAACGGTTGATGATAGCGTTTTGTTCAGCGTCAACACGATCTTGACGAACTAAAGCTTTAGCTACCATTTGAGCCATTTCATAACGAGTGATGTTTTGTTGGCCTTTGAATGTGCCATCTGGGTAACCGTTAACGATACCTTGGGAAGCCAATTGAGCTACTGCTTGGTATGCCCAATCTTGTGGAGTTACGTCGGAGAATGGGTTTGCTGCGAATGCAGAAGTCACACCCAATACTGCTGTGGCAGCTAATACTGCTAAATGTTTTTTCATTGTTAGTACCTCTTACTAAAAACATAAAATTACTTAATCTTCTCTGAATCATATAACAAAATTCATTCCACATATACAATTCATCTTTATATTTTTAATAGAGTATCCATGTTTCCTCTAGTAATTTATATCTATGATTTGTATATGTATTCCATAAAGTTTTGTTATATCCATTTACTTAAATATATTGAAAAGACTTTTGTATAATAACATAAATTTAAAGAAAGTACAACTATTTTTTTCGATATCCCTCTATGATGTCAAACAAATTTTGTTTAAAACACTGATAATAAGCTATTTTGTCTATCAATTATAAACTTGTAGAAATAACAAAAAAGAACCCCCTAAGGGGTTCTTTTTCATAGGTAACTAACAAATTAGAATTTGTAGTTTAGCTTTTCTTACTTTCTCTCCTCCAATTCCAACCATCGTAAAGTACTCATATCCAACTCTTCTATCACTTGTTCTCGTTCTTTAATGGTACTTTCAATGGCTTCATAGTCACTACCCCCTTGAGCAATCATAGCATCATAGGCTTTCACTAGACCTTCTAGTTCCGCAATGCGTAGTTCTAGTTGTTCAAGTTCTTTCATCTCCCCTAAGGTCAGTTTCTTTTTGGCACCTTCGTTGCTATCTATCGTAGTCGATACTATTTCTGGATTCATACTAGTATTCACATCTATGCCTGTATCACGTGATCGGTTTTGTACACCTCCACTTTCAGCATCTACTACCGTCCCTTCATTGGCATGGTGTTCCGCATTCTGCTCCCTAGAACCAGCGGAGCCACCCTGTACCTGCACAGCATGACGTAGGACACCACGTTTTGTATCACCACCCATGGCGCTCGTTAGGTTCGTATCCGCTTCATAATCAGAGTAACCACCATGGTATATCTCGATATGACCTGCTCCAGTGAATACAAAGAGTTTATCTACCACTCTGTCCAAAAAGTACCGGTCATGACACACGGTGATGACAATACCACTATAAGAATCTAAGAAGTCTTCTAACACTTCTAAGGTTGGAATATCTAAATCATTGGTAGGCTCATCTAGGAGTAACACATTGGGTGCATCCATTAAAATGCGAAGTAAAAATAATCTTCGCTTTTCCCCACCAGACAGTTTACGGATTGGCAAACCATGGTGTGATGGAGGAAATAAAAATCGTTCCAATAATTGACCTGCACTTAAGGAACTACCATCGGGCAAGTGCAAGTATGAACGATTTTCTCGAATATAGTCCAACACCCGTTGGTCCTCTTTAAACGTTGGTAATTGTTGCGAGAAATATCCAATCCGAACTGTTTCTCCACGCCCCATAGTCCCCCCGGTTGGTTCCAATGCTCCTTGAAATAGTTTCATCAACGTAGTCTTACCAATCCCATTAGGTCCTACCACACCAATTCGGTCATGACGTACCATATAGTACGTAAAGTCTTTAATCACTTCTCGTCCTGTAGGATACGCAAAGGACAAATGTTCTATATCAAAAATGGTATTTCCTAAACGAGAGGCTAATACTACGGGATCCACAGTACCTACTTTTTGTCGTTTTTCCATAGCTTTCAATTGCTCGAACCGTTGCAATCTTGCCTTTTGTTTCGTGGTACGCGCCTTCGCACCACGGCGCACCCATTGTAATTCACTGGCAATCAGTTTTCTGCGCTTTTCCTCAATGACATCTAACTGTGCTTCTCGTTCTTCTTTCAAGGATACATAGGTTTCGTAAGTCTCTTGAAATTCATATATAGTCTGATTCGATAGTTCCCATATGGTGTTACATACGGCATCTAGGAAATATCTATCATGGGTGCTCAATAATACAGCCCCTTTTCTATCCTTTAAATATAGTTCTAGCCATTCAATGGTGGCCTCATCCAAATGATTCGTAGGTTCGTCAAGCAATAATAAATCACAAGGATAGACCAAGGCTCTAGCTAATGCTAATCTTCGTCGTTGTCCCCCCGATAATGAGTTTGCTGGCCCATGTACATCATGAAAGCCAAGGCGTGTCAATATCATTTTTGCTTCTTGTTCTACAACCCAGCCATCTTCTTCATCCATGCGCGCTAATAATTTCATATACTGCGGTGATTCTGGATCTTGTAACGCTCTTTCAAAATCTCGAACCAGTGAAAGTTTAGGATGGTCTCCTAATAATACATTATCCAGCAAGGTAGTTCTTTCATCAATATATGGATCTTGTTCCAATCGATGAATCGTAGCCTTCCCATTTCGTTCTATGCTACCTGTATCTGGCTCTTGTGTTCCTTCTAACACCTGCAATAAAGTTGTTTTTCCTGTCCCATTGACGCCAATTAAGCCAATGCGATGATGAGATGCTATGGTGACATTTACGTTTTTAAACAATAACCGGGTGCCATACGATTTTTCTATGTTTTGTAATGTTAAGATGTTCATACTCGTTTATATAATTCCTAGTTCTTGTTTTAATGCACTTTGTAATATTTTAGAAAAATTAAGATTCTCTTCTTCTGCTTTATGATTAAGCCAACTAGGAATAGTAAGCGTTTTTTTCACAGCTCTATTATCTGTCTTTCTTAAATAAGCTTCCTCATCCCATTTTACTAGCCCAATAAACTCCCCTGAGCTACATTGTATATCTGTTGGACTCATAGGAGCTGGAAATTCTTCTTTATCTTCACTCAAAGAATACAAATAAAGTCCCAATGCATCTTCTGCCATGTCCACCGCCTCGGCTAATGTATTACCTTCTGTAACACAGCCTGGCAAATCTGGAAAGCTGACTGTATATCCTCCATCTCCATCACTGCTAAAAATTGCTGGATACATTTCTTTTCTCATAGTATACCTCCTATTTCATCGTAACTACTTTATTTAATTCCTGCTTGCTTCAATATTGTATGTAATGTTTTAGGTTTTAAGTCTTCTTTATGTACAGGTACTGTAACACGCCCCACTTTACTCGTATGCTTTAACATATGATGTGAGCCTCGTATTCGATCAACATACCAGCCGTCCTTTTTTAATACTTTTAGTAGTTCTTTTGGTGTTACCAAAATAATCACCAGCTTTCACGAAAATAGACATGAGATTACTAATTACATACAAAACAACTTCTATTTTTATTATAGTACGTACTAACACGTATGTAAACTATAGATTTGCATTGACACACCTACTGTCATGGATTAGAATGAAAGTAACATATTCATTATTTTATAAGGAGGTTGTCATGGACACTGACACGGTTCAGCAAGAGTTTGAAGATATTGGTTTTGAAATTGTAGAAGTTGACGAACGGGACGTCCTATTATACGAACTATCTGATGGTAGCGAAGAGGAAGATGGTCAATATGCCATTATTTCCGATGAAGATGGACGTATTCCTACTGCAATGGATACACCTGTAATTGTATCCGTGTATGATGATAATGATGCATTTCAATGGAGCGTAACACTTCCAAATGGAGAGGAACTAAAAGAATTATTCCTTCGTGTGGAAAGTGCGGAAGAATTGCTAGATACTTTGCAAGATATTCGCAATGAAAATATTGAGCGTTACGATTCTGAAATGGACTCCTATAGCGAGTAATACGGCAAAAAGGCTGTCGCACCATGTAATTTACATGTTGTGACAGCCTTTCTTAATACAACTGTATAAGTAGGAGGCCATACTAGTCGGCATCCTAAGTCCTGTATTATGTTATCTTTCTATTCAAGCATCCCCTGTTTATGTGCCAGCATGTCCTCACAAGCAGCTACGATTTCCGCTGCTCCATCTACTTTCCAAGCCTTCGCTGCTTCATGCATAGCCTGTAACCGTTCATGATTTTGTAATAAAGCACCTACTACATCATCCAAGTTTTCAATATGACGTGCCCATTTGCCACAGCCCTTTTGTTCTAACAGTTCTGCATTAGCTTCTTCTTGTCCAGGAATGGCATTGAAAAATACCATAGGTACACCTATAGTAACGCCTTCCATACAAGTCAATGCCCCGGGCTTTGTCACAAGCAACGTCGCCTTCCGCATCAATTCAGGGATTTCATTGGTATAGCCATATATGGAAATAGGCGTTCGTAAGGATTCTTTCATATGATGCAAAGAGTTATATAACCCATCGTTCAAGCCTGCCACTACATGAATTTCATCAATCCCCGGTACATGATCTAACCGTTGTAAAGCTTCTTCTACACAGCCTAATCCAAGTCCACCACCCATGAGCAATACCCTCTTACAAGAATCACTGCCATAAGGTTCTTTTAAAGGTGTAAAGAAGTGACGCATAATAGGAATACCTGTGACATGAATTTTTTCTAAAGGTACACCCATGTTTAACACTTCATACACCATGGATGGCGTAGCTACATGATAGGCATCGATTTCATCATAGCGCCAAAATTGGTGGGCTGCAAAGTCAGTCATAACAGCTGCAATAGGAATCTCTATTTTTCGATGTCGTTTCAATACACTTGCTGCCCCACAAGGAAATGGATGTGTACAAACAATTAAATCTGGTTCTTCCTTTTCTATGAGTTTTTCCATCCGATTCTTTAGCATCCAAGACACTACCGTTTGGGCTACGCTTCCTTTCCATTCAGCACCAGACCAACGATAGACAATATCATAGAGAAAAGGAAAGAAGTCTAACATTTTAAAATAGGTTTCTTTCAATAGGTTATCAAAGGAAAATGTATCTGTCCCTAAAAAGTCTACATGATGCACGACTGCACTTGGATCTTTCTGTTGCCAATATTCTTGAATCGCCAGTGCCGCTTGCGTATGACCCGTACCAATTGACGCCGATACAATTAAAATACGTTGACCCATGTACCCTCCTTTCTTTAGATAGCCTCTAATGATGTATGTTTATCTCACTGATTCTTACTAAGTAATTACATTATGTCTATTCTATCATAGATTCGAAGAGATATGAATATTACGTATAAAAAAGAACGCTATCCTTCCCATGCAAATGTAAGAAAATATCAATTTGCAGAGGAACTGTAGCGCTCTTTTTTGTATCTTAGGAATATCCTGAATTATTTTTTACGAACTTTAGTAGCTGCTTTAGTAGTTGCTTTAGTAGCTGGTGCGTTCACAAGGTCTTTTAATTGTTTACCTGCTTTGAAAGCTGGGGATTTGGATGCTGGAATTGTCATTTCTTCTTTCGTACGAGGGTTGCGGCCAATGCGTTCAGCACGAGTACGAACTTCGAAAGTACCAAAACCAATTACTTGTACTTTTTCTTCTTTAGCTAATGCTTCGCCAATTGTGTCGAATAAAGCTTTTACTGCTTTTTCAGCATCTTTTTTTGTCAATTCAGCTTTAGCTGCAACGCTTGCGATTAATTCAGTTTTGTTCATGATTGAACCTCCCTTAAAAATAGTATTCCTTTAACTTAATCATGCGATTAAAGTTCCACCTTTGCCGCCTCCCAAAATTCATCTAGCTCTTTGAGAGTAAAATCCTCCCATTTGTTTCCACTCTGTTGGACCTTTTTTTCCACATAAGAAAATCGCCGTATAAACTTTGTATTTGTGCGGTGTAGTGCGTTTTCTCCGATTATTTTATACCATTTAAACAGATTTATCAAGGAAAAAAGTACATCTCCCCCCTCTTCTTCCGCTTTTTCTATATCTTTTTTGAATATTTCTTGCTTAAATTCATCTATTTCTTCATAAAACTTAGCCCACACCCCTTCTTCACTAGGCCAGTCGAACCCCACTTTACTTGCTTTCTCTTGTAATTTTTGAGCCCGTAATAAAGCTGGTAATCCTGGAGAAATTCCATCCAAAATAGATGTGCGTTCATGCCCTTTTTCTTTTGCTTTCAATTCTTCCCAAGTTGCTAATGTATCTCCTACTGTTTCTCGGTCTGCCCTTTGAAACACATGCGGATGTCGTCTCACCATTTTAGCGGTAATATCATTCACCACATCTTGCATGGTAAAATATCCATTTTCCTCTGCCACTCGTGCATGAAATACGATTTGCAACAATAAATCTCCTAATTCTTCCCGTAAATGGTCCACATTCTTTTCATCAATAGCTTCTAATGTTTCATATACTTCTTCTAGCAAATATCTACGTAGTGAACTATGTGTTTGTAATTTATCCCAAGGACATCCATTAGGGCCTCGTAATTCAGCTAATACATCTACTAATGGATCCAATGTAAAGGAACTCGTTTCTTTTTGACTCACTTAGAACCACCTTTCTTCATGGCTTGTTTTGCCAAATCTGTAAGCTCTTTCACCTGCATGGTTTTCGTTATACTTAGTGCTAATACATATAGTACAATTCCTAAAAGAATAGATACTGCTACACTCATGGTATTAGATAGGATAGTACCCATAAAATTATAAAACATCACTGTGCCACCACCCATGGCTAAGGAGGAGAATAGAATTTTTCCAATTTCTAGGAAAGAAATAGTAAATGATGTACTTCGATACAATATATACAAGTTTGCTACCGCAGCTATACCAAAATCTACATTAGTGGCCCACGCAGCCCCTTCTATCCCCCATTGCGGTGTTAAATAGAGATTTAATAAAATTTTTAATACTGCCCCTAAGAGTAATGTAAACATGGGAATCGCCGTGCGTCCTAACCCCTGTAAGGCACCGGTTGTTACTTGTTGTACACCTAGTAGCCAAATGCTAGTACTAAGAACAGCAATAGCTCCACCTGCATTAGGGGTATCAAACATCATCTGAGAAATCGGTGTAGCCAATACACATAATCCTACAAAGGCAGGAATCGTTACGATATTCGTCATCCGTAGCGCGGTTTCCATGCGATGATGGATTTCTTCTTTATCTCGATCTCTATGCAGTCTAGATATGGCCGGTACTAAGCTAGTGGCTAAGGACATAGTCACTATAACAGGTAAGCTGATAAGAGAGGTCGCCATGCCTGTTAAATATCCAAATGCTGTTGTAGCCTCTTCTTTACCATAACCAGATAGCATCAATTGTTGTGGTACTAGCCATAAATCAATGGCTCCAATGAGAGGTATCATAATATTGGCTACGGCCACTGGAAAGGCTAGTGTCATTAAGTCTTTTATAATGGTCTTCGGTGATTCTAAAGGAAATATTTGTCCTTCTAATTTAGATTCTCGACCATAATAATACAGTAACACCACTAATCCTAAGCCTACACCAATGACAGAAGATAAGGCAGCACGACTAGAGGCTAATTCAATCCCCTGTGGTAAAAAGTAGATAGCTGCCCCCACCATCACTAGTACACGCCCTAACTGTTCACATACCTGTGATATACCAGTAGGCAACATATTTTGAAATCCTTGAAAATAGCCTCGAAAACAGGCCAATAAAGAAACAATCCCAATGGCAGGTGCTACCGCTAATAACGCACCTTCTGCTCGGTTATCTGTAATCAATCCGATTTCGATAACATAAGGAATAGCAATATAAAAGGCTACACTTAGCAATACACCTAACATCCCCATAGTAGTCAATGCTACCTTGAAAATATACCGAGCTCCTCTATAGTCCTCTTGTCCCACTTTTCGAGCAATCATAATAGAAAGAGCTACTGGTAATCCTGCTGCTCCGATACTGATAATTAGTTGATACAAAGAATAGGCCATTTGGTACAGACCCACCCCTTCGCCTCCTAAGATACGGGCTACAATGACTTTACTGACCGCCCCTATGACCTTCACCAATAACCCTGCTGCGGTTAAGATCATAGCTCCTTTCATAAATCCCGTCATATTAGCCCTCCTTTGGAAGTTTTCGTTCAAATTCACTCAGTACTTGTTCTACTTGGCGGATTACATCGCCAGATTGTAATGTATAGGCCCATACAGTAGGGTTTGAGCCTCGATGTTTCATATGTTTCCATATATCTTCACTGATGGCACCCATATCCCAGTCTTCCATTTTAGACTCATCTTGCCAAGTAAAGAGAATATTCCCATCCTTACGAATGACACTCTTCATACCTAAAGCGCGAGCTCGTTCCTTAATCATGGCCAATTTAATGAGACGTTCCACTGGTTTTGTAGGAGATCCAAAACGGTCAATTAATTCATCTACAAAATCGTCTAAACCAGCTTTTGTATCAATTTGTAGTAATCGTTGATACACAGAAATCTTTCGTGCCTCATCATGAATATAATCACTATCGATAAAGGCATCCATGCCTACATCCACCACTGGTGCTGGTAATGGACGGTCTGGAATATCTTTTTTCTGAGCTTTTGCAATCGCTTCTTCTAACATGGCGGCATACATAGCAAAGCCGACAGCTGCGATATTACCATGTTGTTGCGCACCTAATAAATTGCCTGCCCCTCGAATTTCCATGTCGCGCATAGCTAACTTAAATCCTGCACCTAATTCGGTAAATTCCTGGATGGCCTTCAACCGTTTTTCGGCACTTTCATTTAACACCTTATCTGGGCGATACATAAAATACGCATACGCTCGTTGACTAGAACGCCCTACTCGCCCGCGCATTTGATACAACTGTGACAAGCCCAAATGGTCTGCATCGTAAATAATAATGGTATTGGCATTCGGAATATCTAAGCCCGTTTCAATAATACTAGTACATAAGAGCACATCATATTGTCCTTCTGTAAAATCCTGCATCACATGTTCCATCATGGTACCCGCCATTTGTCCATGAGCCACTGCAATGCGTAGGTCCGGCATAGCTCGCTGTAACTGTTCTTCCATATGCGCAATGGACTGTACCTTGTTATACACAAAATATACCTGTCCACCTCGTTGTAGCTCACGACGAATAGCTTCCGTCACTACTTGCATGTCAAACTCCACAACATAGGTTTGCACTGGTAATCGTTCCATCGGTGGCGTATGGATGACACTCATTTCACGAACCCCTACCAAGGACATATGCAAGGTCCGTGGAATTGGCGTAGCGCTGAGGGTTAGAATATCAATATTAGTAGCCCATTGTTTCCACTTTTCTTTTTGTGCCACCCCAAATCGTTGTTCTTCATCTACTACTAATAGGCCTAACTTTTGGAATTGAATTTTCTTACTTAATAACGCATGTGTGCCGATTAAGATATCTACCTGTCCATCTTGTACAGCCTTGATAATATCCTTCTTTTCTTTCGCTGACCGGAATCGATTTAACACTTCTACACGCACTCCAAATTGTGAGAATCGATACATAAATGTTTTAAAATGTTGCTCTGAAAGCACCGTTGTGGGTACTAACATGGCTACTTGCTTACCGCTCATAACAGCTTTAAACATAGCGCGCATAGCCACTTCTGTTTTACCGAATCCAACATCCCCACATAACAGTCGGTCCATAGGGCGTGGTAATTCCATCGACGCCTTAATCTCTTGAATCGCTTGTAATTGGTCATCAGTCTCTTCATACGGGAACTGGTCTTCAAACTCTCGTTGCCATGGTTGGTCTGGTAAAAATGCATAGCCCTCTATAAGTTCTCGTTTCGCATACAACTCTACTAAGGTATCTGCTAAATCATCAATAGATTTTTGGGCTTTCGATTTTGTCTTAATCCATTCCTTACCACCCATTTTATGTAGTTTGGGCGTAACTCCTTCATTACCAATATATTTTTGTAATTGATCCAAATGGTCTGCCGGTAAAAATAAACGATCTGTACCAGCGTAATCAATTTCAATATAATCTCGATGAATGCCTTCCGTCTCTATGGTCTTCAGTCCTCGATATTTACCAATACCATGGATGCTATGTACTACATAATCCCCAACGGTAATATCTGTAAAATATTTAATCTCCTGACCTTTATCTACTTTCTTACGAATTTTTTTCTTCTGAAAGCCAAAAATATTCCCTTCTGTGATGACCGTTAGGTTTGAATGTGGCAATTCAAATCCCTCTGAAAGTATGCCCTCCACAATAAGAACTGCAGGTGCTGTCCATTCCCATGTATCTCGATACACATAGGATATCTTATTTTCAAGTAACGCACTTTCTATTGCTTCACGGCGTTGCTGATTGTGTAATACCAATACGATTTGTCTATTCAAGGATGCATTAAACTTAATATCATCCATAAGCATAGGAATTTGACGTTCATAGGAGGCAATAGATTTTCCCATCATACCGATGGTCTGTACCTTCCCCCACCCTGCAGAGCGTTGCATCATACTGAATAAAATAGTGGTATGCGCCTGAGAAGATGCTTTCCAATCCTTCCAACGCATATATAACTCTTCATTCGTCGCATCTTCCTTATGAACTTTACCTAACGCTTCTTCTAACCGTTTTGGCTCATCTAAAATTAATACGCCACTACTTAAATAAGAGAGTATAGAGCAAGTTTCCTCATCATTATCTGCGTGTATAGGTAAGACCATACATTCCGAAGTTTCCCCCATAGAGCGTTGCGTATCCACATTGAACTGACGCATAGTATCAATCGTATCGCCAAAAAATTCAAGACGAAAAGGAAATTCACTTTGAATAGGAAATACATCTAAAATATCTCCACGCACGCTAAAATGACCACGATATTCCACCTGGTCCACTCGTTCATATCCAATTTGTACTAATTTTTCTAACAGGATTTGCTGATCTATGTCTTGCTCTACCTGAAGCGTTAACATATGATCTAACACGGTACAAGGTTCGCCTACAAATTGACTAGCTTCTTCTATAGTAGCTAATACAATCACTGGTTTGCCCAAAGCTAGATTTCCTAAGGTCTCCATCCGTTTTGCCTGTGTATCTAAACTTTTTGCCGTCCATTGTGAAAGGGAGCGATCCACAATAGGATAAGATAATACTTTAGCATATGGTAATAGACATTGTATATCCCTTTCCCACAACTCTTTATGGGTTTTATCATGGGTCACAATAAGGGTTGGTCTTTGCTCACCTTCTAATGTAGCTTGACTATACAGAAAAGATTTCTGTGATCCTCCTAATCCATAGATTTGGGTAGCTCCTTTTTTATAAAAAGAGTCTACAATATCCTTCATAGTCCCTTTTATATCTAATATAGGCTTATATGTCATCGACATATAGTATTTCCTTTCTTATATGAAAAAGAGCTATAGTTATCTATAGCCCCTGTGATTATTCTAGGTTTTCTTTAATCGCCGTATTCGTGGACTCTTCAATATAATGAAGGGCTGCATAAATTAAATATGCACCTACAGTAAGACCGAAGAAAAAGGCTTTGAATATTTCTTTGTTCCAACGAGTTTCACGTAAACCAGAAACCGCAGATGCTAAAAAGCTTAAGTCTGTAACTTTCATAGCAACCTCCTTGTATCAACACTTAAATTTATATTCTTACACTAGATATACAAAAAAAGCGAATATAACTATTCGCTTATCTTTAAAATTGGTGCGGGAGAAGGGACTTGAACCCCCACGCCAATGGCGCCAGATCCTAAGTCTGGTGCGTCTGCCAATTCCGCCACTCCCGCATAAGATGGTGACCCAGGAGGGATTCGAACCCCCGACCTTTTGATTCGTAGTCAAACACTCTATCCAGCTGAGCTACTGAGTCATATGTAATTTAGTTGGCAGGGGCAGTAGGACTTGAACCCACAACCAACGGTTTTGGAGACCGCTACTCTACCAATTGAGCTATACCCCTATCTTTACGACTTACTCAGTATAACGTAAAGTTGATACTTTGTCAAGTGATTCTTGTAGCAGAACCAAGTTTTTAGCTGGGCTAGCAGATGCTAGCCCCCGCTAAGTTTAATCAGCAACTTCCTATCCTCCCAGGCCGTTTCCAGCCAAGTACTTTCGGCGTTTACGAGCTTAACTACTGTGTTCGGGATGGGAACAGGTGGTTCCTCGTAGCCATCGTCACTGAATTTGTCAGGGTGTTCCCTGAAAACTACATAGAAGAATAATTTTATAACTTATAAGTTCTTGCATTAACATACCAGTTCATATCGTAAATCAGTTTCAAGTTCGTCGGTTTTGTGGAATTTCTTCACTCCCTTCGGTCGTGGAAATTCTTACAACCGACATACTGATTCACACAACTTTGTGCGTCGCTTTCGCTCCTACAAAGTTGGTTCTCTAGTAAAGCCCTCGATCTATTAGTACCAGTCAGCTCCATGCCTTGCAGCACTTCCACACCTGGCCTATCAACCATGTC